>NZ_JAUBSX010000087.1:12028-30756 GCF_036704885.1 Microcoleus sp. F4-D5
TCGGAAGCTAATTGCTGTTCCAAAGAGGCGATCGCGCTTTCCCGTTCGCTCAACTGCTGCTGTAAAGCTTCGTAACTTGCTTGCAGAGAATTGGGCTCTATGCTTACCTTTTCCGATAGAGTTTCTGCCGTTATAGCGTCAACAATTTCGCTTTCTTCGGCTGTTTCCCCTTCAAATGGGGATGCCTCTATCTCCGTTGCTTCACCTTTTTTCCAAGTGACACTAACTTCCGTCTTGTCCTTAGAAATATCCAGAGCGCCTTGTGCCAAGCGCTCTAGGAGTTCAGATCTTGATATTCCGAGCTTTCGAGCGATCGTGTTCAATCGATCGGCACTAGAAGGAGTCAGCGAAAGTCCGACTTTGACTTTGCTTTCTGAATTGGAACTAACTACATTGCGATTTTTTTTGACCATTGGCATTTTCCTCATGCCAACCTACACTTATTAGTATAGTGGCTGAAGCTTCTGTTAAAATTAATTCTTGTTACTTACCAATTGTGGCAGCTTCCGTTCCAAATCGAACAAAAAGCCGTGAATGTATTCTTCTGTCCATTCCTCGCCGTAGAAGCGCTTAAACATTCCCCGGGCTGGGTCTTTTTCGGCACGATACCGAAGATAGCGCATTTGTGCTTGTAAAATACTATCTAACTTTGCGCTATCTGTCACCGGTTCGGCGCGATCGACCAAATCTAAATAAGCAGCCAGATAGTCTTTGAAAGCTGCAAAAACGCGAGTTTCCACAACTTCCGTTTCCTTGGGGCGAGTCCACAGAAACGCCGGTGAGAAAAACTGCTTCGCTTCTTCCGGAAAGTCCCCACCCCAAGGAAGGTGCGGTTGATGAGCTTGAAAAATTGGTTCGATCGGCCTAGTATACTTAGCCTCGTACTCAGCGTCACCGCCAAACAGAGGCTGCATATCCAAAGCAATTAAATGGCCGCCGGGCAGCGTTACCAAATCCGCGCCAAAAAACGGCAAATCAAAGTTAAGATTCGGGAAAATCACAAAATTCAAAACTTGCAAGCTGCTGCCGCCTTGGACGTGAGCCGCCCGAATTTGCCGCAGTTTTGGGGATGAAAAAGCGTAACTTGTCGTTACGATTTCATCTTGGTTTTTCCCTTTCCCGACTGTAGCTTGCTTAAGTTCAAATCCTTCTGGAATCGGGTAATCCTGTAAGTCTAACCGATTTTTCATCAGAGCGATCGCCGCATCTAAAAAAGGCTGATAAAGAGTCATGTCTATTTGAGATTTTAGATGAGACTTCTTCAATCCCTAAGTTTCTAATCAGGACTTTAGTCCTTCTTCCTAGGCGCGCAGTCAGGACTTTAATCTTTTCTTTCTAGGTTTTCAGTCAGCACTTTAGTCCTTACTCACCTTAACTTTAATGACTGAAGTCCTTACTGCGAACTTGCTTTTTTGAAAAATCACTGTACGTTTAGCATTCATCGCGAGTTCGCAGTAACAGCTAAAGGCACAGCATCTTCAAACAAAAATTCGTAAAGAAATTTCTCAGCCCATTCGTGACCGAAATAACTGCTGAACAAGCCCGAAGCCGGGTCTCTATCTGCACTGTACTGGTCGTAATCTTTTTGAGCTTTTACGATGCGCTGGATATCTTCTGGGTCTGTCAGCGGTTGTGCTGACGACAGCATTTTCCAGTACAAATCCAAATAGTCTTTAAAAGCTGGATATACCCGATTTTCTACAGTTTCCGCATCTGTTTTGGCGAACAGCAAGTATTTAGAAAAATACTGATTGGCGTCATAAAATTTCATTTCTAAATTTTGGGCCAAATCGTCGTACTTGTCGCGAAGCGATTGTAGAGGTTGAACGTATTTTGCTATATAAGCCTCATCTCTAAATAGCGGCTGAAAGTCGAGAACTACCAAAATTTTCTTCTTGCCGAAAGACAAGAGGTCTATTCCCAACAGCGGCAAATCGTAATTGTGACTCGGATAAATCACGCAATTAAAAACTTGAGCAGATTCACCAGCATCGATGTAAGTGTAGCGGATTTTTCGCAATTGCGGGCATTCGTAACACCAACTGCGGATAGTAGCTGGGGTTTTGCCGCGCTCGCTGACATTGACCTCCAACCCGGAGGGAATGGGGCGACTTTGCAAATCAAACCTTTGAAACAGCTCTTGCTCTAGGTATTCCCGAAAAGGCTGGTACATGGCGAATTAACTGAGATGGCAAAACTCTTGAGATCGTATAGGATGCCGATCGCGCCCGTCTCGTTTATTAGAAACAAAGCAACAATCCGTAATAATCAACAGCTAGGGGATGGGGCTGGCGCGATCGCGCTAATCTAGGGCAGGTGTAAGGGCGACAAGCTTCTGAAGTTAAAAACCAGCCTCTTCCCCAGCGCTGTTTCATTCTCAGCAAAGGCGTTGCATAATGGCGGGATGATTTTCATTAGATTTCTTGCAAAAATAGCTGGGACGGGCTCTGGAGCCCGTCCCACAAAAAGTTTTTTCTCTTGTGGGACGGGCTCCAGAGCCCGTCCGAAAATTTGATCGAAAGGACTTTTGCAAGAAATCTAATGAAACAGCCCCGGCCCCTTCCCCTCGTTTTAAAGCGAAGCTTCCAAAGTCGCACCTGCAACTCGAAGATCTCGATCTTTTGCCAAATAGCTCACAGCAGCGCGAGCTTGAGGATGGTCAAATTTTCTGAGCGCGCGCGCCACCCGCAGCCGAATTCCCCAGTAATCAGCGCTCACCAGAGCTAATAATTGCTGCAAAGCCTCTTCTTGCTTCACCGTATTTGCCAGGAGACCCAATCCGTCAATTGCCACTTCCTGAACCGGCAAATCTTCGCCGACTAGACCGATCGTACAAATTTCAAATACTGCCTCCGGACACTGCATTTCGTACAGCGGAGCCATGATACTGCGGCGCACGAGCCAATTGTCATCGCGGCGAAAAGCTTCCACTAAATGAGAAATCGCCTCGGTTCCAAACACTGACAAAGAGTTAGCCGCTTCCGCCCGCACGTTCGGATCGCGATCGAACTGCATCATTTTCAACAGCGCCGCAAAAGATTCCGCAGTTTGACTCTGCCGCAATCCCATCGCCACGAACGATCGCACCATAAACTCCGGATCGTCCACTTTGCTCAGCAACATCGGTAGCGCCACCGCAGAATCGCACTTTCTCAGAGCCGTTACCCCCCGCAGCCTGTCTTGAGAATCAGAACTTTCCAGCGCTGTTTGGATTTCGCTAATTTCCATAAGCCAAATTAAAATATATTTTTGTTACTTTTCTTTACAATTTTAGCAAAAATTGCCGGATTTTGGGAAGATTAAAAAAAATTCACTTATTAGATTATGTCTGCAAATTTAGAGGCTCAAACTTCAACACCAGAGGAAGTTCAGGAAGTAATTGCTGAGTTGGAGAAATACCGGCAACGGCTGATCGACGATACCCTGGAAATGGCGAAAAAGGTAAAAATGCCCAAGCAAGCAGTGATGAAGCAGTTGGAAAATCATCCAGATATAGTTTACATCGACGGGGCGCTAGCGAATTTGCGAGCGCAACAACCTTCCTAAAAACGAGATTAATTGCGGTCTTGTAGGGTGTTTGTTTTTTTTTAGTTTGTGTTTAATTGTACAGTTTTCTTGCCGCCGAGCTCCTCCCTAGTCCCGCGACTTAAGGGCAGGGCTCTTTCATTATCGGGAAAACCGCTGTTAGACTCAAGTCCCTGTTTCAAAACTCAATTCCTCGCTATGAGGACGATCGATTACCGCATTACTTTGACTTTCTCAGCCGTTTGAAGACGACTTCAACAATCAGCTAGGGACTTGTCTGACAGCGCGTTTCAGGAGAATGAATCAGCCCTGCCCTCACCTTAATAAGGGGGAGACAAGAGCACTCAAATTCGGTCTTATTCAGGGAGATGCCAGGGATCTCCAGACTCAGGTACAAGGGAGATTTCTGAGGGGTTTTAGGTAATTGTTGACACCAATGTGCCAAGAGTGCCTAGTGCCTGCCCCTCCCCACCAAGGAGGGAAACCGCGGGGGTATTGCCCCTACAGGCATTTCAGGGTTAGGGAAAACCGCGGGGTGATTGCCCCCTACAAAGAATGAAACAGCCCGGATTTCTGGGAACAAAATTCCAATTTGAAGTTCATTGAAAAGTTGGGGGATTTAGAGAAAATCCAGTCGATCGCAAACATTCATAAAATTGCTCCGATCGCAGAATCTGGAAAGTTCACTGATTCTCCACTCTTAACAGTACAATTAGTATAATTTTTAAGAAATTTCCCATTTCAATCTTATCCCCCTCTAGGAAAAGGGGAACTCTAAAATAAGAATTTTAAAAATTCTTGAGCGCACCGGCCGAGTTTGTGTAGAGATTATATCGGCAGGTAGATGACTAATTATTCATTTTGATATATTATATGTATAATATATCAAAAATAATTTCATTTCAATATAACTATAATACGCAGCCCGGAAGGTAGCTGCTAGAAAAAATGAGTCAGAATAAGTATTCCAAGAAATCTCAACCTAAATCTGGTATCAAAACTGCTCAAAAGCAGCAGAACAATCAAAACGACTTATTTCCTGTAGTCGGAATAGGAGCATCTGCTGGTGGATTGGAAGCCTTTATGCAATTACTGAGCCATTTGCCGATCGATACTGGCATGGCGTTTGTAATAATTCAGCATATGTCGCCGCATCAGAAAAGTGCGTTGAGTGTGATTCTGGCTCGATCGACCCTGATGCCCGTGCATGAGGTGACAGATGGGATGTTCGTAGCACCGAATCAGGTATACGTCATCCCCCCGAATTTCAGCATGACCATCGCTCGATCGCTGCTGAAGCTAACGCCTCGGGGCAGAGGACGCGGGGTATTTATGTCCGTCGATATTTTTCTGCTTTCCCTCGCCCAAGAACTGGGGAACAAAGCCATCGCCGTCATTTTGTCGGGGGGCGACGGCGATGGTGCCCAAGGGTTAAAAGCGATTAAGGCCGCGGGCGGTATTACTTTTGTCCAATGTGAAAAATCGGCACAAGTTAGCAGTATGCCCAACACTGCGGCGGCTACGGGTGAGGTAGACTTTATCTTGCCACCGGACAAAATTGCCCAGAAAATAGGAGAGATCGGCGGTCATCCCTACATTGCCGATCGGTCTTCGACAGAACCGACAACCAGCGAAGATGCGATCGACAGTAAAGATGCGATCGCCATTATCTACAGTTTGCTGCGGGCGGCTACAGGAGTTGACTTTACTTACTACAAGCAAACCACCTTGAAGCGGCGGATAAATCGGCGGATGTTGCTCTACAAGAAGGAACGGATCGAAGATTATGCCGCATATCTCCAAAAAACCCCGGCAGAAGTAACGGCGCTGTATCACGATGTCTTAATTCACGTTACCAGCTTTTTTCGCGACCCCGAAAGCTTTGATGCCTTAAGCAGCAATGTTTTTCCCGCAATCGTCAAAGATAAATCCCCGAAAAAACCGATCCGAATTTGGATTGCCGGCTGTTCAACGGGTGAAGAAGCTTACTCGATGGCCATCTGCTTGCTAGAGTTTTTAGCAGCTCGATCTGCTAACCTGCCGATTCAAATTTATGGGACGGACATCAGCGAAAATGCGATCGCGATCGCCCGCACAGGCATTTATACCCAGGCACAAGTCGCCGATATTTCACCCGAACGCCTGCATCGGTTCTTTGTCCGAGTCGAGGGCGGATACCAAATCGCTAAGCCCGTGCGCGAACTCTGCGTCTTTGCCAGACAAAACCTGATCGCCGATCCGCCATTTTCCCGGATGGATTTGATTACCTGTCGGAACGTGCTGATCTATCTGGGACCGCAGTTGCAGAAAAAACTGCTGCCAATGTTGCACTACGGGCTTCAGTCCGGGGGCTTTTTGCTGTTAGGCACTTCGGAAACGGTAGGTGAGTTTTCAGAATTGTTTGCACTATTTGATAAAAAGAATAAAATTTATAGTAAAAAACTGCTATCGCATTGGCTCAGCATGGATTTAAATGCTAGCAACTATTCTCTGACAGCCCTCAACCTTCCGCCGCAGCAGACGGAAAGCTGGAACGAAATCGAAATAGAGAAACAAGCCGATCGCATTGTTTTGAATCACTATGCCCCTGTTGGAGTCGTGATTAACACAGCCAGCGAGATTCTGCAATTTCGAGGACAGACGAATCCCTACCTAGAACTGGCTCCCGGTAAAGCGAGCTTTAGCCTGCTGAGAATGGCAAAAGAAGGATTGCGGGTGGAACTGCGAACAGCAATTCAAGAAGCCTCACAGCAGAAGCAGCCGATCGCGCGGACAGGCTTGCAAGTTAAAGAGGGCGAGATCGTCCGGCAGGTCGGAATTAATGTGATTCCATTCCAAGCCGGCGCTATGGCAAAAGACTATTTTTTGGTGTTGTTTCAACAGGAGTCTCCGATGTCTGGAAAGCCCGCTGCTGTCGAAGGTAGAGTCAACTCCGATCCTTCACAGGGTGAAAGTCAGGAGGTTGCAAGGCTGCTGCAGGAACTGAAAACCACAAAAGAACATCTCGGAGCGATCGTCCAAGAACATCAAGCCGCCAATCAAGATTTGAGAGCCGCCAACGAAGAGATTTTGTCGAGCAACGAAGAGTTGCAAAGCATGAATGAGGAACTCGAAACGGCGAAAGAAGAGATTCAAGCAACCAATGAAGAACTCAACACGATTAATGACGAATTGCAGCGGCGCAATGTTGAATCGACTCAGGTAAGCAACGATTTAGAGAATCTGCTCGCCAGCATCAATATTCCGATCCTGATGCTGGGAAGCGACCTGCGAATCCGCCGGTTTACTCCCGCAATTCAAGGTATTTTCAACTTGATTTCTACCGATGTCGGGCGGTCTTTGAGCGACATCACTCACAAGTTGATAGTACCGGACTTAGAGCAACTGATTTTAGACGTGATCCGCACGCTCAATTTGAAAGTTCAGGAGGTTCAAGATCGAGACTGCCATTGGTACGATCTGCACATTCGACCCTACCGGACGATCGACCACAAGATTGATGGGGCTGTGCTGATGTTGGTGGATATCAACGAGCTCAAAGTGAGCGCCCAGCATTTGACAGAAGCGAAAAATTACGCCGAAACGATCGTGGAAACCGTGGTGCAACCGTTGCTAGTGCTGGATCTCGACCTGCGGGCGCTCACTGCCAACCGTTCTTTCTACGAGACGTTTCAGGTGATTCCGAGCCAAACTGAGCACCGCTCATTCTTCGATCTGGGTAACGGACAGTGGAATATTCCCGAGTTGCGATCGCTCCTGACAGAAATTCTCGCAGGAAATCCCCAGTTTCAAGATTTTGAGGTCGAGCATGACTTTGAACACATCGGGCATAAAATAATGCGACTCAATGGGCGCAAAATGCCTCCGATCGGCGATACACAGATGATTCTGCTGGCGATCGAGGATATCACCGAGCAAAAACAGTTCGAGACAGAACACCGCCTCCGGATGCAAGAACAAGCGGCTCGTGCGGCTGCTGAGGATGCCAACCGCGTCAAAGATGAGTTTTTGTCCGTCCTTTCTCACGAACTGCGGACGCCGCTCAATGCGATGATTGGCTGGGCACAGTTGCTGCGCGTGAAAAAATTTGACGAGGCTAAAACCGAGGAGGCGCTAAAAACGATCGAGCGCGCCGCCAAAGCACAAAACCAGCTCATCGATGACATCTTAGACGTTTCGCGAATTACCGCAGGCCAATTTCAGCTCGATACTTCTGAACTTGAGCTCGATCCACTGATTGAAAATGCGATCGCGGTGATTCGTTTCGCAGCAGAAGCCAAAAACATTCAAATTGAATCCAGGCTAAGTCCTTTAAAACCAAAGATTTTGGGCGATCCCAGTCGCTTGCAACAGGTGGTGTGGAATCTACTTTCAAACGCGATTAAATTCACCCCAGCCGGAGGAAGAATTGACATCGCATTAGACTACATTGATGGCATGGCTCAAATCCAAGTTAGCGATACTGGTAAGGGGATTCAGCCTGATTTTCTCCCCTATGTGTTCGATCGCTTCCGTCAGGCGGATAGTAGTTACTCTCGCAGAGAGGCTGGATTAGGGCTAGGACTTTCGATAGTCCGTCATTTAGTAGAGCTCCACGGCGGTACTGTTAGTGCAGCAAGTTTGGGTGAGGGACAAGGGGCAACGTTTACCGTGAGGTTGCCGCTGCCAACAGATATCCCCGAAAGTTCGACGCTGAAATCTGGCAAAGACATAACTGAATCGGAATAATTATTAATGATGCTATCAGCATCTTTTTCTATGCCAGAAATCGAAACTTGCTCTTTAGAATTATGAGGAAACGGCGCAGTGCCGTGTCCTGACTGTGGGTAGTATTAATTCCGATGCTACCGGATTTGAGATAATTTTTGGATAACAGTCAAAATTTAAACAATATTTAATTAGCCTACTCCGGATTGAAGTAAGTTTTGGGTTGCATCGGCATAATAAAGTCGAGTCAACAGCTAACAATCAACTATTCAGTTTTCCGACCCCGAGTCAACAATCATTTCGCTCGTGCAACCGGAATTAATATAACTTGGTTTCGCGTGATGGCGATCGCAATTGCGGTAAACTTCAAATATGCCATCTGCGAGTAATTACCGATCGATCTTTTGTCTATGACTCTCCAATTAAGCGAAAAAGCCAAAGAATTAATCCCGAAAGCCCGAATTGTCAGCTTAGCCGCCTGGGAAAATTCCCACTCTCCAGCAGAAATCCAACTCTTTCAGGCTGCTGACGATGCAGGCCGCTATCTCACCGATGAAGATTTACAACAACTTCACTCATCCGAACCAACATCGATTAGTAATGCCAAGTTCCTGCGCGACAGTGCGGCGGATATCGTATCCGAAGCCCGGGAACGAGTTTTAGCCGAATATCCTAATATTGCTCAGCCGGGAGGCGACCTTTATCCCCCAGCCAGGGCTGAAGCTTGTTGGCGAGATTTCTGGCATTTTCTCCGCTGCATTACCTATGGAATTGCGGGAAATACCGCCGAATTCACCAGCGATGAAGGACTGCATTACATGAATTTGCTTTATCAAGAATTGGGCGTTCCTTTGCCGGCAATGGTGCTGGGTTTGGAAGCTATCAAAGGCGCTAGTTTGAAGCGGTGCGATTCGGGCGATCGAGAAAAATTAGCCCCTTATTTCGATCATTTGATTGAAAAGTTGAGCCAGTTTAGTTGACATTAAAGTCGAGGGTTAATTAAAGCGGGCTTTAATATCAAAATCGGCGATTTAATTGCTGCTAGACAAACCCAGTCTCAGCCAGGAGAGCGCGACTAAGAAATCAAGCGGTTATTTAAGCCGAATTTTGCATTAAGAATGTGCACCCTCTTGATAGGAGTCTGTACAGGCAAACTTTGTTTGTTTGGAAGTGATTTAAACCGCCGATTGTTGACAATAATTGGCTGGGATCGGTGCAAAATACAATCGGTTTTCACCCGCGATTATCGGAGATGAAAACCAAATTTACCGCCTTAATTCTCCCGCGCGTAAAACCCTAAATGATTGGAAATAGGACGTTCCTGCATGGGGATTTTATTCTGAATCGGAGCATTCAACAGTTTCGCTCCTGACGGCGATGCTACTGCAAAAGTTACCGATCCGCCACCATCTAAATTTAGCACTGTGTCGGCTCCCAACTGCATCGAAATGTCAGTGATTTCGCTCAGTTTCAAACCTTCGCTGTAAAGCCTCTGCTTGCCGTCTGCCAGAATCAACCACAACTTTTCGCCTGTTTTGTCGATCGCCGCGACTGCACGGGGATAGGGTCGATCCTGTTTGCGTTCTTCCTGACTTGGTGTTACGGGTTTGCCATTTTTCACCAGCAAAATATCTCCGGCAACTGCATGGGCTGTTCCCGGAGGACAAGTGCCGTTTTCGATTATTTGAGCGCGGTTTGTGGCATCAAAACAAAGGGCCGGAAAGTTTGAGTGCGGTTGAGAATAAGCTTGGCTTTTGGCAATGGCGTGTCCGACATTATTTACTCGATCGCCGCTGCGGGGATAGTAATCCCAAGGTGTTTCCTCGATGCAGGGATAAAAAAAATTGGCGTTGACTGCTAATTGCAATTTAAATTCTTTCAGGAATTCAGTAGCGGTGCGGGCATTGGTTTCTGTTAAATCGGCTGTTGGGTTTCCGGGAGTGACAAAAATTCCTATTCCCGGCGCTTTTAGGTCGATGCTAACAATGTGAATTAGGGTAGGACGGGGATCGGGCAGAAATTCCCTGCGGTAGGCTATTCCTTGAAAGAGCGATCGAGTTTCGTTTGTTTGTTTGGGACGCAAAAAGTAGGGAATGTTGTAGAGTAGTATTGGTGCGAGCAATATTCCGAGACCGATGATAGGCGCAATTTGTTTGATATTGGGCGCAGCAGTTAGTTTCATTTGGTGAAGCAGATTTTTTTTACGAACCGCGAAGAAGGGAAGGACACCAAGCAAGAGAAGAGAGAAAAGAGAAGAGGGTATATTCACATTTTTTGAAATATGAATTATTCTGATTCCAATAATTTTAGCAATCAAATTTTACGAAATCGATCGTTTCGAGGACAAGTTCTTAACGGCGCTGATTTCAGCGGTGCGGATCTTCGAGGCTGCAATTTTAGAAATGCTCAGTTAGCGGGTGCGAATTTTATCGGTGCGAAAATCGGGCTTTCTCGGCGACAGATTGCTGTTTTGAGTGCTGGGGCGATGGCGGTTTGTTTGGTTGTGGGCGATGTTCTGACTAGACTGATTTTGGGAACCCAAGGAGAAGTACCGGAGTCTCGCAGTTGGCCTTTTGTTCTGTTGCTGTACGGGGTTTTGAGCGCTGCTGGCTTAGCTTCGGCGATCGCCGGCAAACAGCCAGAAACCTCAAAAGCGGGTAGATTTGCACGAACAATTTCTGCTATTCTATCAGGAGCTTTGTTGGGATTTTTCTACGCTGGCACTGCCACTAATAAGAATTCCCAGGCTGCTATTGCTGGAATGGCGATCGGCGGGGTGTTAATGTTTTTTGTGAGTTCCCGGACTCGCAGCCAATTTGCAAAGGTGGCGATCGTATCGGCTGGAAGTGTGGCGACTTACGCAGCGGCTTTTTTGTTCAGTGCAACGGCCAGCGCTTTTGTCAGCACTCACAAACTGTTTTGGGGTATGTGTTTCGGTTTGCTGTCGCTGCTTTATCTTTGGTTTGCGTTTGTGTCTTTCTCTGCTATTGTTCGAGAAATTGGCAATGCTGAGGGTACTTCCTTCACAGGGGCAAATCTCACTGATGCTAAGTTCGATATGAATTGCATCAATCTAAAATCTAAAATTTAAAATCTCAAATCCCATGACTGACATTCAAACAGCAATCGATCCTGCAGAAAGCGACGCTGTGCTGCAAACGGTGAGGGAGCAAATGACCCTCAAAACTTTCAATCCCAACGATAGCGAACTGCTCAAAAAGATGGTCGAATGTATGGGAGATTCGCGGGGAATGGTGAGGCTGAGTTTAGCCGAAACTCTCGGCTCAATTGGCAAACCTGCAACTCCTTTTTTGCTGGAAGCTCTAGCACATCACCCCAACCCAGTCGTGCGTAGAGCCTCTGCTAAAACGCTGACTCTGATTTGCGATCCGATCGCCCTTCCCACCCTGCTAGAAGCTTTTTTGCACGATGAGGATACCGTTGTCAACGGTTCTTCGGTGGCGGCCCTGGCCAAGTTGGGCGAACCGTCAGTACCGCATCTGTTGGAAGTCTTAGCCTCGCCCAAATATTCAGAAAATACCAAAGGACACGCGGCTTGGGCTTTGGCATTTATTGGATCGAAGGCGAAAGAGTCTTTGTATCGAGAAATCTCCTCGGATTCGGTTGAGGTGCGGGCTGCTGTCGTGGGGGCGATCGCCAAAATCGCTCAAGAAGAACCCGAAGAAGCTGCCTTCAACTTGTTAGTTAATGCTCTCACAGATGCTGCTGAAACCGTCCGCCTCGAAGCAGCATCGGCTTTAGCAAATGCTGCTTACAAACCCGCGATTCCCAACCTCGTCGAGTTGCTGCACCATCCGAGTTGGGAAAGCCGAAAAGCGGCGGCTTTGGCATTGATGAAAATTGGCGTTAGCGAAAATCCGCCGGAGTTTTCTGTTGTTTTGGAACCCCTGGCATCTGCTTTGAATCAGGAGTCGGAATCGCAAGTGCGGCAGGTGATTCAGTTGGCGATTTCGCAGATTGAGAAAAAGTCGGAGGAGGAAGAGTGGGATTAAAGACAAAGCCTGCGGTTTCTAACCGCGCCTGCACAAACCAAACCCACTCCAAGTGGGTTAAAAGAATCTTTACTCGATCGGCTCTTGACATTTCCCGATCCAAATGAAAGCACAAGCATAGTAGCCAATCAAAGCACAACCACAAGCAGAGGCAACCTATCTGTCACAAAACAACGAAAACAAATTCAGGTAATCTCGATTCGCAGCCTCGGTAATGACGGTGCTGATTATCTAGATGTCCCAAATCAAGTTGATAATGGATCGCAAAGCATTTGAGGTATTTATTGAGTAATGTTTAGTGCCACAATTGTGGTCGGGATCGGTAGACGTGAATTGATAATTTACCCGCGCATAAAGTAGATTCAATTACATCGATGATTGAATCTGTGGGTGCTTCTATTTTATGTTTGTCCCCATACTCTCCTGATTTTAATCAGATTGAATTATGGTGGTCGCAACTTAAATCTTGATTGCGACAGTTTTCACCAACCACCACTAAAATGGTTGATACGATAATTGCTCTGGCTCTTGATTTAATTAATCCGAAACATCTCAAGAACTGGTGTACTAATTGCTGCTACTGTACCTCATAACATCCGGAAGTGCTGTAAGAGCGATAATCACACGATCGCATTAAAAGTCTAAAAGATTGGGTAGCCAGTGCTCGTATGCCTTCCACCTGGATTAACTTGGAGGCTCTCTAGAAGGCTGCCCGGGAACTACTCACTCGACTTGGCAACATCATGGCATTAAAAAAAGCAGTCTTTTTAGACAAAGACGGAACCTTAGTGGTCGATGTCCCCTGCAACGTTGACCCGAAGAAGATTGTCCTAGTGAGTAATGCAGTTGCGGCATTACAACTATTATCGGAACTTGGCTACAAGTTGTTAGTCATCACCAATCAATCGAGTATAGCGCGGGGTTATTTTTCTGAACAAGAGCTAATTTTGTACCTACACGAACTTGATACCCTCTTTAGGGAGAGTAACATTATTTTAGATGGGTTTTACTACTGCCCTCATGATAAATCAGCAGATTGTGATTGCCGCAAGCCGAAGCCAGGAATGATTCAGAAAGCAGCTCGCGAGCATGGTATTGATTTAGCCGCGTCTTGGTTCATTGGCAACACCCTGAACGATGCTGAAGCGGGTTATCGGGCAGGATGTCGAACAATTTTGATTGACGACGGCAATGAAAAATTAGGGGAGTTTAATCGCGACATCTCTGCGCTTTGCAGCAGCCAAGAGCGCATCCCTCACTACATTGTTCCCGACCTCTACAGCGCCTCACACATTATCAACAGTAAAAGTAATTCATTGTGACTCTGGGTACGGGTCGGTTCGAGCGGTGTGGTGTCTGAGGTTGTGAATGGGAAGCGGGCGATTAGCAAGGCACAAGCTAAGGCTCTGGGTGATTATTTTAAAATCTCACCGAGCTTGTTCATTTAATTGAAATGCGTGCAGTGCACACCCTACTTTTGAATAGTAATATAGTTTCCGGTAGCGTCGGAATGATACCGAGAACAGGGCGCCGTGCCGTGTCCCTACCCCGATTAATTGTAGGGACACTCTTGCTCTCGCGGTGTCCTGACTGCGGGTAATATTAATTCCGATGCTACCGGAGTTGGTATAAGCGGCGCATTTCGCACCATCCATTTATATATTATACTGTTACCAATTACTAATTGTTTGTTACAAAATGAACAGCGATCGCCTGAGTGAAATTGAAAATAACCTGCGCGCGCCAGCACTGAATGTGCGCAAAAACGCCTTGGACGAACTTGCAGAAATCCCCGCCGATATCGCTGTCCCAATTCTACAAAAACTAGCCAGGGAAGAAAATTTTGCCCTGCGCCGCCTTGCCGTCATGGGCTTGGGAAATCACCGCAGCGAAGCATCTTTTCAAGCTTTGCAACAGACGATCGCACAAGAGGCAGATGGTAATGTAATCGCTGAGGCAGCTAATTCTATTTTTGAATTTGGCGAGCCAGCAATTCCTATACTTCAACAGCTATTCGAGATTTCCGATAACTGGTTGGTTCGTCAAACGGTAATCTCTTTGTTAGTGGAAACAGATCGCTTTGATGTATTGTTGACCCTCGCAATAGCAGCCCTCAAAGATGAAACGCAAACAGTTAGAGAAGCTGGGATTCTTGCTCTCAAAAAAGTATTAAGCTCGCCTTTGAAGGATGAAGCTTTGAGCGTGTTAACAATTATGGCCCAAGATTCATATTGGCGAAATCGGTGGCGGGCGGCGATCGCCCTCCACGGTACTCAAGACTCTCAAGCTAAGCAGTTGCTGTCCCAACTGCAGCGGGACGAGCATTGGAGGGTAGTCGCCGCAGCTTTAGAAGGCACATTGGCAGAAAAATGAGGACAACCCAGCAGCGAGCACGATCGACCCCATCGGGTCAATCAACCATACATATGATTTCGCAAATGCCGACGAACTAAGGAGGGGCTTCGTCGCAGCCCGAAATCCTCCCAATGCCGGATGCCGGATGCCCCATGCCCCAGAGAGGGAAATGTTACAGATTATTACTTTGTTTCTAATAAATGAGACTGGAAGGCCCGTTGTCTTTTATGTTCAAAGTCGACTTGTTAAATAACAAGATTTCTACCTTTTATTCACAAGGAGAGCTCAATGCTAGACGCATTTTCCAGAGCCGTAATCACGGCAGATGCCAAGACCGGTACTATTGGTGGCGCTGAACTCGCTGCACTCAGAAGTTTTATTGCTGAAGGCAACAAGCGCTTGGATGCAGTAAACGCGATCGCCAGCAACGCTAGCTGCGCAGTTTCCGATGCCATCGCAGGCATGATCTGCGAAAACACTGGCTTGATTCAAGCTGGTGGTAACTGCTACCCCAACCGCCGCATGGCTGCTTGCTTGCGCGATGGCGAAATCATCCTGCGCTACGTTACCTACGCCCTGCTGGCTGGTGATGCTTCCGTTTTGGACGATCGTTGCTTGAACGGCTTGAAAGAAACCTACAGCGCTCTGGGCGTCCCTTCTGGCTCCTCAGTCCGTGCAGTTCAAATCATGAAAGCGATCGCCGTCGCCCACATTACCAACACTAACACTGAAGCTAATGCAGGCAACCGCTTCCGCAAGATGGACGTAGTTCAAGGTGACTGCTCCTCTCTGGCTTCTGAAGCTGCTAGCTACTTCGATCGCGTTGCTTCTGCTCTGAGCTAGTTAAAGCAGGCGAATAGTTACTGGCTCCCTTGCCAGTTGAATTGAAACAAACTGTCAAAAATCTATTTCTGGAGATCTCAGAACATGAAATCAGTAATCACCACAGTAGTTTCGGCTGCTGATGCTGCGGGGCGTTTCCCCTCCTCCTCTGACTTGGAGTCCGTTCAAGGAAGCATTCAACGCGCTGCTGCTCGTTTAGAAGCTGCTGAAAAGCTGGCTGCTGGAATTGATGCAGTTGCTAAAGAAGGCTACGATGCTTGCATCAAAAAATATCCTTACTTGAACAACGCTGGCGAAGCCAACGAAACTCAAGTCAAGAAAGACAAGTGCCTGCGCGACATCAAGCACTACCTGCGCTTGATCAACTACTCCTTGGTAGTTGGCGGCACCGGCCCTCTCGATGAATGGGGTATTGCCGGTCAACGCGAAGTTTACCGCGCTTTAAACCTGCCTACAGCTCCTTACGTTGCTGCTTTGGTGTACACCCGCGATCGCGCTTGCGCTCCTCGCGATATGTCTCCTCAAGCATTGGTTGAGTTCCGCGCTCTCCTTGACTACACGATTAACTCTCTTTCCTAGAAAGTTCGATCGCATAATTGACGGCTAGGTTGGACGCAAGTTCGATCGGTCGTAGGGGGACTCTTGGGACGCTGCGAAAGCCTAAATCGGGTTTAGTGTCGCGCTAAGAGTCCCTTAACTATGGGAAGATTACAGTGGTAATAGATAATTGGTACATTGGTGGTAATAGATAATTGGTACATTGGTGGTAATAGATAATTGGTACATTGGTGGTAATTGGTAACGGGGAATTGGTAATTGGTAATTGGTAAATGGATAAACGTTTTTTTAATTTATTTAATCTGACAGAAGAACAGGCGATCGCCATTTTGGAAACGCCGGCGGACAAACTAGAGGACCCTTACGACCGCTACATTGCAGCCTCTCATTTAGTAAATTTTTCTACAGAACAGTCGATTGCTGCCCTGATTGGGGCCGTGGAAAATGCCGACCAAAACCTAGACAATCGCGCAGTTCGCCGCAAAGCATCAGAAACCTTGGGGCGCTTGCAGGCAAAAGTTGCACTAACATCCCTCCACTCTTGCTTGGATGACGATGACTGTTACGTGGTAGAAAATGCAGTCTGGGCGATCGGGGAAATCGGCACGCAAAATCCAGATATTTTAGAAGATATCGCTCAACTCCTAGACAAGCCCGGTCAAAGTTATCGGGTAATTATTCAGGCTTTGGCAAAGTTGAATTACACAGCAGCACTCGATCGAATTCGCAAGTTTGCAGACTCAGAAGACGAGATGATTCAAGGTGCGGCTATCACCACCACCTGCAAGTTTTCAGGGGATTACTCGCAGATGTCGCGCGTGGTTGAAATGCTGCAAAGCATCAATGTTAACGCTCGCCGCAGCAGCATTCAAGACTTAATTGATGCCAAATATTACAAAGCAATTCCTGAAATTTCCCGCTGTCCGGTGTCAGTGGTTTTTCGCCTGCGGGCTGTGCGGATGCTGGCGAGTGCCGGCATACCGGCGGGAGAGATTACTTTTGCAGAAATTGAACCGATTCTCGATCGAATAATTTACGATCGACCCGACGACCTCGATTTAGTGCACGAATACGACAAACTGCCAAGCCTCGAATTTGCAATTAAGGAACTCTACGAAACCGATTTTGGGCGCTGTTATCTGGCAACCAAAACCCTCCTAGAATCCTACAAAAATGAAGCACCGGAGGCATTACTTGCAACTTATGCAGAATCAGCGTACAACGATTACGGGGCGCACTATCACGTCATGAAACTGCTCGGCTGGCTCAAATACGCCCCTGCTTTCAACTTACTAATAGAAGCGCTGCACAACCGAGAACCGCAGTTTCAAAAATCCCGCGCCGCCGCAGCCATCGCCCTCGGCGAAATAGGCGACAAGCGGGCTATTGGGGAACTCAAAACTTGCCTGGAAACTCCGATTTGGGATTTGAAATATGCTAGTTTGATGGCATTGGAAAAATTAGGAGACAACAGCGGCTGCGAGATGTTGGCGACCGATGAGGATTTGCTGATTCGGGCAAAAGCAGCGAGTTTAAGCGCAGCAATATTGTAATTAACAAACGAGATTTGTTAGTTACAAATTACAAATTACAAATTATTGAGATTTAACAATGCCTAAAGAAGAGTTGTTCCAACAGCTAAAACATCCAAATCCGCACCTGCGGAAGCGGGCAATGAGCGAATTAGCAGAAACCCGCGACGAAACCACTATTCCCCGCTTGATGGGAATTTTGGATGAGGAAGATGTCGTTTATCGCCGATCGGCAGTACAAGTTTTGGGCATAATCGGTGCTGAGGCTGTACCCCCGCTGGTAGATTCTCTACTCAATAGCGAAAATGCCACGATTCAGGCGAGTTGTGCCAAGGCATTAACGGCGATCGCTGTCAACTATCCAGATCTAACTTTTCCCGAACTCGGAATGCAAGGGCTGCAAAAAGCACTCAGCGATCCGAATCCGGTCGTTTACATTTCCTCTGTTATGGCCCTCGGACAAATTGGCTTGCCGGCGTTGGAAATCTTGACGGAGGCGATCGAAAATACTGACAATGTTGCCTTAGCTGTGGCGATAACAGGTGCATTGGCTACGATTGGAGGTACAAAAGCGAAGCAGGTGTTGGAGGAGGTGGCGGCTAATCCCGATGCCGATCCTTACATTCGCGAGTCTGCTGAAAGTGCTTTGTCTCGGTTGCAGCAGGTAAGTCAGTGGAATTCCGGCGGTTAGTTGTAGTGAGTGCGATCGCTCATTCATTTAATATAAGTAACCGGATAATCAGGCTTAGCTGGATTCGGAATTAATTGCTGATTTGTACAGTAAACCAAAAAATTTAAATTCTCTAAACCAACCTGACCACTCAGCTTCAGGCCGCGACAAGCGTCGCCAAACCATTACAGACTAGCGTTTTTGCTCGCTCGATCCATCATCAAAATTTGAACTGGTTGACAAAAGTATCTCAAAACGAAAAAATTACACAGTTGTGATAAAAAATAAGTGTGATAAAAAACAAGGGTCTCGCTAATACCCCAAGACCAAAATCAATAATATGTTACCATCCTTCTATCGCGATATCCTCGAAAAAAATGTTACTCCAGCACAGTTACTTACCCTGAAGATGTTCGCGCGTCTTGTTACAATCTCAGAAACAAGTCAGGTTGACACTCCCTGTGCTGAAGCAGCAGGGATTCTAAAGAAACTACCAAAAGGTAATTCTTGAAGGCGCTGTCAAAA
>NZ_JAUBSX010000088.1:0-6327 GCF_036704885.1 Microcoleus sp. F4-D5
TGAGGACGCCCAGACATTTTAATATTCTCCTTTACTTTTCAGGTAACTCTAGCATAACTTTAGAAAAATGGTATTACCCATGAAAACTATTCCCGACCAAATTTCCGACATTAAAGAAAAACTTCCCGACCTTACTCCCACCCCTCCCGGTTTAAAAGCTCAAGCCTCTAGCCACGACCTCAAAGCGCGTTTAGATTGGGGCGAACCCGGACTCACAATCATCGACGCCCGCGACTTTGAAACCTTCGCTAAAAGCCACATTACCGGCGCGGTACCCATGCCAATAGACGAATTAGTCGATCGGGCACAATCGAGTTTAGAACCCATCCGCGACATCTACATATACGGCGAAAACGACGAACAAACCGCCGAAGCTGCCAATCTTCTCCGCGCAGCAGGCTTTAGAAAAGTAGCCGAACTCAAAGGCGGAATTCCTGCTTGGAAAGCCATCGACGGCCCCATCGACGGCGCAGTCGAACATGGCAATCCCGGCCCCGATGCCTACAACGTTTTCTCTCGCTTGCAACACCACGCAGAAGCCCAGAAAATCAACAAATAATGTCACATAATACCTAGATACCCGACTTCTTGAATAAGTCGGATATCTAATATAATTTCCGGTAGCATCGGAATGATATCTAGGACACACCAGCGCCGTGTCCTGATTGTGGGTAATATTAATTCCGATGCTACCGGAATCGATCTAACAGAACAATTTGTTTGTAGTAAGGACTTCACTCCTCTCTTACAGCTTGTAGTTACTAAGGACTAAAGTTTTAACTGCAAACTTAATTACAGCCAATTTCACGTTTATGAAGTACACCCGTCTATCGTTCGATCCCCGTAGGAACACGGCATTGCTTTGTCCCTACTTATAGCATCCAAGACTGATTAACTCTCCTTCCTACCATCCAAATATGCCTTAACTTCCCCGAACATTTGGCGATTTGCATCAAAAGTAATCCGCTTAACAGCTTCCTCAAAACAAAGCCAAGCAGAATTTTGAACTTCCTCCTCTTGCAAAACAACTTCCATCGACTTGACAAAACCTAAAAAATAAGTCACAGTCTTTTCAATCGGCTCCCCATTCTTAACAAAAGAATAGTGTTCCGTAAAACTCGGTTTATCCAGCATTTCAAAATCTGATATACCAGTTTCCTCCTCAAATTCCCGCCTTGCCGTTTCCGCCGGAGATTCCCCCGGGTTCGCATGACCTTTCGGAAACGCCCAATGTCCCGCTTGATGTTGAATCAACAAAAACAAAGCATCAGCTTCCTTTCCAAAAATCGGCACAATCCCAAAACATTCATCTTTCATATTTTTTACATTTTCTATTGCTAACCAATCCCCATCTTCAGTCAGTCGGCGAAGGCGGACTTTGTTTGTGCAGACGCGATTTTCAATCGCCGGGAATTTGTGGTTTCAACTGAAATTCCCACCCTAACCGAGTCTGCTGTTCATAAACCCGCTTCAAAGTATTAACATCCCTCGCTGAAATAGGCGGAGGATTTCTCACCTGAGAAAAATAAAGCACATCAGTTTCCATCAAACTGTGACCCCAAATTCCCAAAGCGTGACCCAACTCGTGCCGCGCCGTCGCCGAAATATACTTACCCACTTGAGTCGGATTCAAATAAACCGAAAACCGATGAGATAACACTGTTTTATCCCCATCCAGACGGGCGTACAATTCATAGGTAGCCTCTCCGGAACGCGATCGCAAAACCCCTTGACGCAAAGGCGGAGCCCGACGTAAAAGCCTAATATCAGCAGCCTCCGAACTATCTACCACTTCCAAAGGCAAATACACCCCCCATTCGCGGACAACATTCAACACAGCCTCCACCCATTCTTCAGACTTATTAGCATCAACTGGACGCTCAACATAAACCTGAATCGGAAACTTAGACCACAACAAATGACCGAAATTCGGTGGCTTAACCTGGTCAAAATAATCACCGCTATCCGTCGAATCTTGCCAAGTCGCTAGCGTTGGCGGCAAAGGGTGAACCTGTGGATTCGGCAAACTATTCGGGAGAGAAGAAAGACTCGCCGCCGGAGTATTAACCTGAGTAAAAATTATCAGGCTAAAACAACATAAACCCAATCCCAAACCAGCCAGCAATCGAGGTTTTACCGTAACTTTCCACAACCGCATTTTTGCAACCGCAGATAGACAAAAATAGACGAAAATAAACGCAGGTGAACTTGATAATTATCTGCGTTTATCTGCGTTCATCTGCGGTTAAAAATCCGAATCTTATAACTTAGGCGCCAACCAACCAGCACTCAAAATCACAGTCAAACCCATAAAAACAATAGACAGACCCCAAGTAATCCGGTTCAGACTCGTTTCTGCACTCTTGGCGCTGGTAAACAATTGAGCTTGTCCGCCAATTCCTCCAATACCATCGCCTTTAGGACTGTGCAGCAACACAAAAATCACAAGTCCTAAAGCAGACAAAGACCAGATAACTTGTAAGACAGAAACAATATCCATAATCAGGGGTAATTGGTAATTAGTAATCGGTAATCAATCATCATATCAAATTCGGTCGATCGCGCACAATTTATGCAGGGACACAGCATCGTACCCATTGTTGTCGAATTAAGCTGTTAGTCCGCCAGTCCGCCAGGGAATGAATTCCCTGTCTCAAAGCCCAAGTCCTCGCTATGAGGACTCATGAGTTTAAAAATTGTTCTTCTGAGTCCTATGCAAGAGGACTTTTGCTATGAGGCAGGGGTTTCAACCCCTGTCGGACTATGGGTTATACCTTAAATTGACAACTATGGACACAGCGCCGCGCCCCTAGGTGTAGCCAGATTTCGGCCAGCCCTACTACAATCGGACTCGCACCGGAGTGCGATTGGCACGAACTTCAAACTCAGCCGATCGAATCATAGAGCGTCCCGTCATCTCCGGGGGCTGAGGCAACCTCAACAGCTCTAGAATCGTCGGCGCAATATCCGCCAAACAGCCGTCAGCCCTCAGAGGAACATCCGTTCCGTGACCCGGAATCTTCAGACCTTCGCCTTCTACCAGAATAAACGGAACCGGGTTAGTAGTGTGAGCCGTCCAAGGATTCCCGTCCTCGTCAAACATCAGCTCAGCATTGCCGTGGTCAGCAATAATAATTGCCGTACCTCTTGCTTTAGTAATCGCCGCCAACAACCGCCCCAAACATTTATCCACTGTTTCGATCGCAATTATCGTCGCATCCATCCTCCCGGTATGACCGACCATATCCGGGTTAGCGTAATTAATCACCACAAACGAATAAATGCCTTTTCCCAAAGCCGTGACCGCCCCATCCGTCACCTCGGCAGCGGACATCTGGGGTGCCTCATCGTAAGTCGCCACCATCGGACTCTGCACCAACTCGCGGTCTTCCCCTGCAAAAGGCTCTTCCAGACCCCCATTAAAAAAATAAGTCACATGAGCGTACTTTTCTGTTTCCGCCGTCCGCAACTGCCGCAAACCGTGCTTAGAAATCACCTCGCCCAGAATATTGTTCAAATTCTGCGGTTCAAAAGCCACCATTACTGACAGTTTCGGGTCGTACTGAGTAAAAGTGGCAAACGCCAAGGGATCGATTAACTGCCGTTCAAACCCCTTAAAATCGGGAGATACAAAAGCCTGAGTCAATTCTCTAGCCCTGTCCGGGCGAAAATTGAAGAAAATTAGCCCATCGCCGGATGCCACAGCCCCCGGAGCAATCCGAGTCGGAACAGCAAACTCGTCGGTCACTCCTTCAGCATAGGAGGCCTGCAACACATCCACAGCCGATCGACCGTCAGGAGCACCCTCAGTCGTCATCACCTCGTAAGCGCGCTGGACGCGATCCCAGCGTTTGTCCCTGTCCATCGCGTAGTAGCGGCCGCTAATGGTCGCAATCCGACCGACCCCTACCTCTGCGATATAACTTTGAATCTTGCCTAGAGCTTCGACACCCTCTTTCGGAGTAGTATCACGACCGTCAGTAATCGCGTGAATGCAAACATCAGAAATTCCCCGTGCCTTTGCTAATTGCAGCAAACCCTTAATATGACTGAGATGGGAATGAACCCCACCTTCTGAACAAAGACCCGTTAGGTGCAACTTGCCGCCCGCTGCGCGGACTTTCTCGCAAAGCTCAACCAGCGCGGGGTTGTTGAGCAAAGAACCATCTTCCACTGCATCCGAGATCCGCACCAACTCTTGAGGAACGACGCGGCCCGCGCCCAGATTCAAGTGACCAACCTCTGAGTTACCCATTTGCCCGTCTGGCAGCCCTACCGCCCGACCCGATGTGTGAATCAGAGTTCTGGGATAAGCGGCCCAGAGACTGTCCATCACGGGTGTTTTTGCAGCGGCGATCGCATTTCCGTCTTGTTCTTCACGATAACCCCAGCCGTCTAGAATAATCAGCACTACAGGAGATACAGACGTTTGTGCCATGCAAATACCTTATTTACAATAATTAATTTCTCGATCGTCATGATTTCCGATTTTGCGGAACATCTGTCGCTAATCAGTTTACAGATTTTGTAGGCTCCGGCTGAACCAAGCCAACCAAAATTCCCTCAGCCACAGCATTTTGGGAACTAATTTCGACCGGCTTTGCAAATTGTTTAATTGATTGCCTTGCCTTGTAATGTGAATCCTTATCGGAGACTTTTACCGATCTCACCAACAGCCACCGTGATTTTGCGGCCGCATTTTCACGAATTGTTTAACGGATCGGTGGCTCTGGAAACACTAAAAACAATACCATACTTGCCTGCGTTTTGCTACCGCCTCAAGAAATAAATTAAACAGCTTTGACTCGGCGGCGAATAGCTTTACAGCACAGGAGTTGAGCGAAAATCGGTTTCTGACTCGGCTCACTTTCAGCGGACATAAAATTCTACAACATCTTTTTTAATTTTGATATCGTAATTGCCAAAGAAATCGTGACCGAGCAGACCTATTGCCATTTGTTTGGCGATCGCCACTTCGACGTTTTGGATCGCAGCACCCCCAACCCGAATCGATCGCACCACACCGATCGGAAACTCGACAACGCGACCGTCAGCGATCCCCGCTCTCACAGTACGCACCGGCTTTACTCCCAGTGCAGTAGCCATCCGCTGAGAAATCAAAGTGCCGCTCGCCCCGGTATCGAGAATCATCTCAAAAGTCTTGTTGCCGTTAAATACCACATCAATCACCGGCGTCCCGCCTGCGCGGCGCTTGATTTTAGCTTGAAATACCTGTGGATTCGCCCGTGGCTTAGCCGGTTGATTTGCTGGGGGTTTAGCACCAGCATTTGACGGGTTCCAAAACTGAGAGTATAATTCCCCATCTGTCAATCTCGATCCTGCGCTCGATCGCACGAGCGGCTGGGAACTCACATCGGGAACCAATGTCATCACCTGGGTTTCTGGCTGATGTGAATTAGAATGCACCTCGCCGCCCACCGATCCCACACCCACCAAAACGGTCGCAAAAACAAAGCCCGATCGCCAAATCCCCTTGAGAAGCACTTTTGCCATTATCTAAATACCTTAATTGATTCAATATGTCGAACAATGACCGCCACTGATATCCTAACCCGCTCCAAAAACCGATCGCCCGATCGCCCGATCGGATCGTGAGGAAAACTTGGCAATTTTCAAGCGATCGCATAACATCGAACACAGATAAACTTAAAACGACAACAGGCTGTAATTGCACAGCCTTGTTGGAGATCTTGAAATTAAGCATTTGGGGGCGATCGGCAATGCACAAACTTTTATATTTTGCGACTGTAGGACTACTAGCTTTCTCGATCGCAGGCTGCGGTGGCGAGAGCAGCAACACAGCCAGCCCCAGCCCCAGCCCGAGTGCAGCCTCTCCGTCTCCGGCAGCCTCTGCCAGCCCCACCCCAGCAACTCAGACTTTCCAGTCTCCAATAGTAGCGGCCCAGCCTCCAGGGTTAATTCGATCGACCAACCCAGACGAACGAGCAAGACAGGCTCAAACAAATATCGGCGACAAAAAGGACAAGAATCCAACGCTTCCGCTTCAGCCGGTGCCCCAAGGCCCTGTGACAGCCAATCCTTCTCAGGTAGACCCCTTTGGACCGCTGCCGCCGATCGTATTACAAATCCCTCCAGGAGCCAACGGAGCGGGTGGGACTACCTCAGAACTCCCCAAACTGCCACAGCGACAAGTTGCCGTGCTACCACAACTCCCAGAGTTATTGGCTCCCCCCCCAATTACGCCCGATCAGACGTTTACTATCCCCAGCCGACCCACGGGCGGTCGAGCGGGCACTCAGCAAGTAGGTCGATCGGGAGGCTCTTTACTTCCCGGAGGTGATGGGG
>NZ_JAUBSX010000088.1:6427-30213 GCF_036704885.1 Microcoleus sp. F4-D5
GGCAAATTGGCTCGCCTCCCCTAGTTCCAGGGCTAACTCCTCCTCGGTTAGGTGGCGGTGGCAGAAATGGTTCCTTAGTCGCAGGCACCGGGGGGCAAATTGGCTCGCCTCCCCTAGTTCCAGGGCTAACTCCTCCTCGGTTAGGTGGCGGTGGCAGAAATGGTTCCTTACCCGGAGGCACCGGGGGGCAAATTGGCTCGCCTCCCCTAGTTCCAGGGCTAACTCCTCCTCGGTTAGGTGGCGGTGGCGGTGGCAGAAATGGTTCCTTACCCGGAGGCACCGGGGGACAAATTGGCTTGCCTCCCCTAGTTCCGGGGCTAAATGCTCCTCAGTTAGGTCGTACTCGTACATCCCCGCCTGGACTCGAACCCATTGCAGCCAGACCCATAGGAGTGCCGGATCTGCCGGAACTGCCAGTAGACAAGCGCCCCCCCCAATGGAGAGACCCCAATGCCAGGGCAAGAAGAGGTACTGGCACCCGTCCTCCTGGAACTACTGGGCCAATAGCAGTTAGACCCCAAGATGCGCGGAATCGGCCTACTCCCCGTCCAGCACCCCCGCGCCCGCCCCAACCAATAGCAGCGAGACCCATAGGAGTACCGGATCTGCCGGAACTGCCAGTAGACAAGCGCCCGCCCCAGTGGGTAGACCCAAATCCGCCGCCGCCTCCCGTCATCCCAGTAGTTCCGCCACCGCCTTCTACTGACATCGCTACAGGCACTGAAGTTAGCGGGGTGGTAAAAGTCGGGAACGAGACGCAAGTGATTGTCAAAGTACCGAATGAACCAACCAGCCGATATGTCAAAGTCGGGCAGCGGCTGTCTAACGGGCAAGTGTTGGTGAAGCGGGTCGATCTCAAGCAAGGAGCAGATCCGATCGTGATTCTGGAGGAAAACGGCGTTGAGGTAGCTAAAGGTGTGGGCGAAAAACCCGCCACTCGCCAACCACAACCGGCCAATACAGTTATTAGCCGTCTCCCAAATCCGAATAGCTCAGCGCGACGCTGACAATTGACAGTAAAGCAGGAAAAATGCTAAAGGCAAAAATTAGAGTTTTTGCCTTTTTGCATTTAGGGCAGATCTCGAACCTGAAGGTAAAATTAGTAAAGGGATTAAAAAATAGAGGACTTTTCAGCGAGTATTAGCTTCTAGAAAATCCCTATTAGTAATTGAAGTTAAAGGAGATCGATTATGCTCGGTTCAATTCAAAAATTAGGGATGGTGATATTAGTTGCTTCTTGTATCGGCAGCGCCACCAATCTCTTGAATCCCCAGCCATCAATGGCTCAACAAAAACCAGAAGAAGGAAAACGCTCTCCCTTCTGCCAAGGCAACCCTCCTACGGGAAGAGTAAAATGCAATTACGAGGGAGGCGATAACTACGAGGGAAACTTCGTTAACGGCCTCCCCGATGGCAGCGGAGTCTACGTGTACGCTAATGGCGATCGCTACGAAGGAAATTTTCGGAATGGAGTGCCAAATGGTAGAGGGACATTCATTTTTAAAGATGATGCCCGCTACACAGGCATCTTCCAAGACGGCACAATGAGATCTGGGACGGTCGTTTTCCCCAACGGCGAGCGCTACGTCGGAGAGTTCGCAGTAGTCAGGAACGTTCAGACTGATGCCATTAGCAGCCAACCATCCGGGCGGGGTCAATTTTTTTATACCAATGGCGATCGCTACGAAGGACAATTCTTTGCAGGTTCGCCCTTTGGCCCGGGAATATTGGTGCGGGTAGACGGCACTCGCTGTTCCGGCAGATTTTTCAATCAAGAACTTGACGCTAGTGTCTCCTGCACTTTCCCCAACGGGACGCGCTATGAAGGAGAATTGCGAAAGGGAGTGCCTCACGGTGTCGGGACGATGATCGATGCTAGCGGTAGGCGCTTTCCGGGGGTATTTCGCAACGGCAAGCCCGGAGTTTCGTAAAGGATAAATGATTGAGGTTTTCAGCCAACTTTTGACAAAAAATGGGACAAAAGACAAAGGACAGAAGAAGATAATATCTAACAGCGCATAGGAGAAAGTTGATTGATGATTTCCCGTTCTTGGACCAGCCGAATCGCTTTATTAGTTGCATCAGTGTTGGGAATTGGTAGTTACGCGACTTATCCCTTGCCCTCAATGGCGCAAGGAACAGAAGCTAGAACCGGCCGCTGCGTGCCAGCTATCGCTACAGGTAGAGTTAGGTGCGATTATGACAGCGGTGATAGCTACATCGGACAGTTCGTTAACGGTTTGCCCAGTGGCACGGGGGTATACATATATTCCAACGGCGATCGCTATGAGGGGCAGTTCCGTCTGGGCAAACCAAATGGTCGAGGACAATTTATATTTAAGGACGACGCCCGCGTGGAGGGCATATTCCGAGATGGCAAAGTTAGTTCCGGGACAGCTATTTTTACTAATGGCGATCGCTATATAGGGTCGTTTTCTCTCGATCAAAAAGTAGGCGTGCCCACGGGACAAGGGCAATTCATTTTTGCTAATGGCGATCGCTTTGTAGGTCAATTTTTAGGCGGCAAGCCTTTAGGTACGGGAGCGTTCACGCGGGCTGACGGCAGCCGGTGTTCGGGACAGTTCTATACTCAAGAACTTGATGGCAGGGGTAACTGTTCGTTCTCCAACGGTATCCGCTATCAGGGAGAGTTACGCAAGGGATTGCCTCACGGCAAAGGCACAATTATAGATACCAGAGGCCGGCGACTTCCGGGAGTATTCCGTGAGGGCCAGCGGGTAGAGCAATAAACAGGGAATAAGTGCGATCGGTTAGTAAGGGCAGGTTGAGTGCTAATATTTTTTGCACAAAACCTGCCATTGCTAGGTTTTAAAGTCACAACTATTGATAATTATGACCAGCTTTTTCTCAACCGAATTGCTAATGTTAAATATCCACTTAATGGAGTTAATGGAGGCGTTTTGATATGACAACTACTGCTTCTGCTTCCGGGCGCACCGGCCAGTTTCCCTTCGACTTTGCCCCGCAGCGGACTCAAGATGCTGATTTGTTGCGACAACTCAATTTTGTGCCCGGTTTGAAGGAAGTCTTGACTTTGCGCCAAGTTCATGCTTTGGAACACGCTACGGTTTGGGTACTGGGCCAATCGGTTGGTACGACGACACCAAGAGCCGATAATGAGTTATTGGGGGGGATGTCCACAGACCAAGGGTTTTATCTTTATGGCCACGTTAACGTTGCACAGTTGCGTCAGGCAGTGCGCGAGGCTTTGCAGCGGATTGCCAGCGGAGAGTGGGATTTAGCTGTACATCCCCGCTGCGGCACGAATTTGTCGGTGGCAATGCTGCTGACGGCTGGACTTGCTGTTGGCATCAATTTAGCCCTGCCTCGGGGGCCGATTCTGCAACTTTTAGGTTTGGGTGCAGCGGCGGCGGCGGCGGCTCAGTTAGCTCCTGATGTGGGAGCTCTGGCTCAGCGGTACGTCACAACTGCTATTCCGTTTAATTTGAGTATTGTTGATATTTCTGTAAGTCACGACTTCTGGGGACGCGAAGCTCATTTTGTGCGGGTGCGTTGGGTTGAATAGCTGCTGCGGGAGGGGAAGAGTGGGAGAGGGGAAAAGTTGACAAAATCTTCTTTCTTCCCTCAACTTCGAGCCGTTAAATCCCCCCCTAAACGGCTTTGTTGCCGAACTTTCTTCTTCCTTCTTAATCATTTTGAGAGAATCGGTACTATTCAAAAGTTAATTGGGGTGACTTATCAACTTGCTTTTATTCAATAACTGGGCACTGCATACTAAAATCTATATTTTCCATATTTTTATAACTTCATATTATATTCAAATTCTATCTTTACCGCCAATGTGTCAGCTATGAAAAGCTCGGATTTAGTTCCGAGGCTGCTTATCAGAAAATAGCAGGAACGGGTAAAATCGCATATTAGAATTTTTAGAGCCAAAGTCAATAAAAAAAATGTGCAAATTAGCGATCGACAAAACCTGGGTGGCAAGTCTACTAGCTGTCAGCTTAGCCGTAGCAGGCAACAGCTTTTTGCCTTTGACCGAGTATGCGAGTTTTGCTGGCGAAATAGCCCAAACTAACGAACCAGAAAGAGTTCCTGACGGCAAGATGGTTCCCCTCAATGGCAAAGTCAATGTTAGATTAACTAATAAAACCAACGATCGACTATTTTATCAGGTAGTTGGACAGACTAACCGCCGGAGTTTAGCGGAAAATTCAACAGTAGCGCTGTCAGCATTGACACTACCAGCCTCAATTATATTTAGGCGACAAGATGGCGCATTCTTGAAACCCAATTTGAAACCTGGTGCCGAAGGAACAGTAGAGGTAAGATTAGACGAGACAAATGATTTAGATTTGAATAAAACCTCTTTAAGGATTCGGAATGACGGAGCAATTTTTCTCAGATAGACAACAGTCAGTCAAATTGAGATTGGAGATTTGAGATTGACTCCACAGCCGCTAGCTGGGGCTAGAATTTTTGTCTAAACCGCGATTGCTCTCCCCAACTTAAGTCCGGGGTTGGTATGCGTATTTGGGTGAGTCAAACGAGCGTTGAATCATGTAAAATCAACTTGACGATCGCCCAGGCAACTAGACCTCACTGTTCCATACACCATCCGAGTTCTTATGTCAATCAAAAAGATTCTTTCCATAGCGCTATTAATTTTCATCCCCATTTCCATCGCCGCTGAGTATTTGCACTGGGGTTCCCTCGCAGTTTTCATCACATCCGCTTTAGGCATTATACCTCTGGCGATTTGGTTGAGCACAGCAACAGAAGAAGTGGCGATCGTTACAGGCCCCTCCATAGGCGGCTTATTAAATGCAGTCTTCGGCAACGCTACGGAATTAATTATTGCCATAGTTGCCCTGAAAGCCGGCTTAATTGACATTGTGAAAGCCAGCATAACCGGCACAATAATCAGCAACTTGCTTTTAGTGATGGGATTTTCCATGCTGCTAGGAGGAATCGCCTACAAAGAACAAGAATTTAAACCGATTATCGCGCGGGTGAACGGTTCCACAATGACTCTAGCAGTAATTGCAATTCTGCTGCCGACAATGGTAATTTATACCTCCAATGGAGTTGAACCCGCAGCCATTCAGAATCTTTCCTTAATAACTGCGATCGTCCTAATTGCAGTTTACGCTCTAACTCTCCTATTTTCATTAAAAACTCACAGCTATCTTTACGAAGTCAGCTTACTAGAACTAGAGTCAGAAAATCCTCAAAATACAAAAGAGGAATCTACTACACACAAACCTAATTTGTGGCTGTGGCTAGGGGTGCTAGCTGTTTCAACTGTTGCCGTTGCTTTTGAATCAGAAATTTTCGTTGGTGTTGTGGAAGAAACTACCAAAGGATTGGGATTGACGCCGCTGTTTACAGGGGTAATTCTGTTGCCGATTGTTGGCGGCGCAGCCGAATATGTAACTGCGGTGGGAGTTGCGATGAAAAACAATATGGATTTGTCAGTTTCTGTCGCCATGGGTTCGAGTTTGCTAGTTGCTTTGCTGGTAGCGCCGGTGTTGGTGATTATCGGATTAGTGATTCATCAGCCGATGGATTTAAACTTCAATCCGTTTGAAGTAGTTGCAGTTGCCATCGCAGTGACAATTGCCAACCTAATCAGTATCGACGGGCGCTCTAATTGGCTCGAAGGAGTGCTGCTTTTAGCCACATATATCGTGTTGGGAACAGCATTTTACTTTCACCCCATTACTTGAAGTAACAATTTTATTGGAGGGGCAATCGCCTGCGGTTGCCCTTCTTAACTTGAAAATAACTTATCTTTTTTTTGTTGGTTATTCCTGTGTCTCTTCTGGAGTTAATTAAAGAAAATAATTTTAGGGCAGGAAGTAGTTACGGACAGCGACACTTTTGAATAGGAAAACACTCTCGTCGTCTGCAACGTCTTTTTCTGCCTTTACTGTCGCGACAATTAAAAGTATTTTGACATTCTAACTTGCTCTCGCAAATTTGCTGGCGGGGAAAAACACCCAAATTTTGTACAGACACTTCAGCGGTAAGCGCACCCTGGTCTATAACTTGATTATTTTCTTTAATTTCATAGATAAATTTATTTTCTCCCTCTAAAACCGAAAAAGTTTTTGTTTTGTGACTGTTACCCAACTTAAATCCAAAATCCTCAGAAAACTCACCTTTGTCGTAACCTCTGTCTGTGTAGGGATACGGGTTAGTTTCCATACCATCAGTTACATTTTTAATCCTCACCCTTCTGTTAGGGCCGGGGGGAGTTTTGCTGGAGACAAATCGAGCGTTTTGCGAATCAGGGGAGATGACAGTACCGGCACACTGACCTACATATTCAACGCGCTTAAATTGAATCAAATTAATATTAAAAGAATTTTCATTTTTCACCCTAAATAGTGCTTCGTTAGTCTGCTGAGCGCTCACTGTTAAAGCTGCTACGGTCAAAAAAATCACCCCGAGGAAAATAGATAGTAATTTGATTTGCGGCCTCACCGTCAAATATATTGTGTGTTTCATCTCTCTCTACCTCTAATGTGAAAAGATAGTATTTTTTGGACAATTTATTATTTTTTAAATTTGAGATCGGATATGTTGTCAAAGTTGCTTGGATAGGTTTCTAGCGAAGACTTGAGTTTTTGATGCTGAGTTGCCAAACAAAAAACAGAAGTTATGAATGTGAACTTTGTAGAGTCAGAAATGAATTTCTGACGATTAACTTAACTACCAAGTTACTCGATCTCGCCATTTTTCTAATAGTTTTTCCCCGACTCCCTGCACTCGTTCTGCATCTTCCAAAGAGGTAAAAGGTTGCTGTTGCCGTGCTGCAATAATTCTTTCGGCTAACTTCGGACCAACCCCAGGCAAAGTTTCTAATTCTTCCTGAGTTGCGGCATTCAAATTAACTAACTTTTTACTAGAAATTTGAGGTTTAGCGATCGCAGATTTTGATGCTGCTTGTAGTGAATCGCACTCTTTTTTCTTAGCGTCAATTTTCTGTTTGATTCGGGCGGGAATGCCCAAGATTGCACCTTTGTAAAGCCGATCGAACTCCCGCTCAAAATGGGCCGCAACTGTGGGACTGTCGATCGCCAACAGCGTCTCGTCGTTCCCGTGATTTGCCGCCTCACTCCAGTTGTGAGAACCTGTAAGCACCGTTTTGCCGTCCACAACGCCGAATTTGTGGTGCAGGCGATCGCCCATTGGTAACAGCGGCACTCCCACCGCAGTCAGCGGCTTTTTCCAAGGGCGATTGTCAGATTCTAACTTGCAATCTTGCATCAAAGTCGCCCCCATCATATCCAACCCTTCACTGTAAGAGCGATAAATAAAATTAGAGTCAATTAAAGCTCGCACCGCAACTCCCCGGCTAGCTTGAATTTCCAAAGTATTTGACAACCGCTGAGCCGAAAATACAAACAATGCCAAATCAACCGACTTTTTCGCACTACCCAAAGTTCGATTTATCAAACTGTTAACGCTTTTTTCCCAAGGCAAAGTCTGGGAAGTCGGCGAAAATTGCACCGCAACTGTCGAATTCCCTATTTTCACTTTTTGCACTTGACGAAACGGCTTTTTGATGCCAAATTTGCTGTCCGGTTTGCCTCCGGGCCCGTCGCCCCACATGATGTTAAATTCTTGAGTATATAGTTGCGCTAATTGAGCATTTTCAATTTTCAGTAAATTGTTGGCATTGCCGCGACTTGCTGCTGTCTTGAAATCTCCGTGTATATCGCTTGTTGTAAAATTAGCAGAAGTTACGATTACTGTTTTCCCGTCAATAACTACAAATTTGTGGTGCATCAAACCGCTGCCTTTACTTCCGTCAGCAGTATCGTCAATTACAGGAATCCCGGCCTCCTTGACAATTATCAAAGCATCCCCTTGCTTGATTTCCTCGGAACTCAATTTGCCGTCTTTATTAGTATCGGCAAGTTGGACAAATTCGCTGTAGCGATCGCGCTCTCTTTCCGGTAATTTAGCCAACTCCTGGGCTGTAAAATCGCCAGGGGAACGACTGTACAGATGTTCAACAATTAATCTAACTTTAACTCCCGATCGCTGCCGATCGGCCAAAACCCTCGCAATACCCGGCAAGCGAAACTCCTGAACAGCTACATCCACCGTCGATCTAGCACTAGCTACGGCAACAGCGACCAACTTTTCTAAATCATCTCCAAATCTAGTTTGCTGGCGGTAAGGCTCTGTATAACTCGAAGCGATCGACTGATTGAAGTATACTTGCAACAAGGGGTCTTGAGGCAGTGGAGCCAGACTCAGAGGTAAATTCTGCACGTCTTGCTTTATTTGTCCGCAGCCCGCCAGATCGATCGCCAGCAGCCCAGCACAAAACAAACCGAGTAAATTATAATAAAATACACTCACAAAAATTTAAAATAATTGAGGTTATTGGCTCACCCACAGTTCAAATATATTCGATAAAGTAAACTTAGAACCTATTAAATTTATGCAAGGGAATAGATTTTGCGTCTTGTAGGACTGCCTCGATGCCGGAAGCATCACTGGTAGGGTAGCAGCATTCAGGGGCGTGGGTCAAACCCGATACCGCTGCTTTATGGCTAAAAGAAAAAGAAGTTTTCCGTGCGGTCACAAAGGATATGGTAAAGCGTGCCATCGCTGTACGCAAGAGTTAGTAGCGCAGCAGCATTACGTTGAAGTAGTGCTGACAGAAAAACAAACCAAAAAACAAGAGAGGGAAGCATCATTTGCTAAAGATATCATCGATCTCAGAGGTCTGCCCGACCACGTAGTCACTAAAGCTCGCGCAATCATAGCAGCTTTGGGCGAAAATAAGAATTACAGAGATTTCGGTGGCAAACGCCTGCGTCACAACCGTTTGATCGTCAGTATTCCAGTAACCCGCAACTACAGAATGCTTTGTGAAGATTGCGGCACTTTCTTGATTCCCCAAAAAGTTTTGTCGCACGAAGACTATAACGTCTGCAAACCAGGAAGTTAGTTATTGGTTATTGGTTATTGGTTCTTGCTAGCCACTCACAACAGTGAACCGTCAACAGTTAACATTCATTAATTAGTTATTTAAAATCATGCAAATTTACCTCGACTATAGCGCCACAACGCCACCGCGTCCAGAAGCGATTCAAGCCATGCAAAAAGCCCTGACTCAGCAGTGGGGCAATCCTTCCAGCTTGCACGAGTGGGGGCAAAGGGCGGCGACAGCTTTAGAATTAGCTAGAATGCAGGTTGCTAGCTTGATTAACGCGCTACCGGAATCGATAATTTTTACGAGTGGCGGCACTGAAGCGGACAATTTGGCAATTATGGGAATTGCCCGTCTTTATCCAAAGCCGCAGCATATGATTATTTCCAGCGTAGAGCATTCGGCAGTAGCAGAACCGACTCGACAACTCGAACAGTGGGGATGGGAGATAACGCGGTTGCCGGTGGATAAATTGGGGCGAATTCATCCTTTGGATTTGCAAGAGTCGCTGCGATCGAATACAGTGTTAATTTCCATCATTTACGGACAAAGCGAAGTTGGTACGCTGCAACCAATTGAGGCCTTGGGAAAGATTGCGCGCGATCGCAATATCATGTTTCATACCGATGCAGTTCAAGTTGCCGGCAAGCTGCAAGTAGACGTGCAGAAACTTCCCGTAGACTTGCTTTCGGTTTCCAGTCACAAACTTTACGGGCCGCAAGGTGCAGGCGCGCTTTACGTGCGTCCGGGAGTAGAATTAGTGCCAATGTTGGGCGGTGGCGGCCAAGAATTGAAACTGCGTTCCGGGACGCAAGCGCTGCCGGCAATTGTCGGTTTTGGGGTGGCGGCGGAGTTAGCTTTGCAGGAAATAGATGTGGAAACTGCGAGGTTAATTGGATTGCGCGATCGACTTTTTGACCGATTAGCTCATGTACCAAGTTTAGTACCAACAGGCGATCGATATTACCGCCTGCCGCACCACGTCAGTTTTTGCATTGTTTCTCCCGACGGCTACACAGGAGGAGTGACGGGCAAAACTTTAGTAAGACAGCTAAATTTAGCCGGAATTGGCATTAGTTCCGGTTCTGCTTGCAGCAGTGGCAAACTAACTCCCAGTCCGATATTATTGGCAATGGGATATAGCAAAACTATGGCGGTTGGCGGCATTCGCTTGAGTCTGGGACGAGAAACAACCGAATCTGATATTGATTGGACTGCAAGTGCGATCGAGCAAATTTTGGATAGATTAATGCCCAAAGTAGCATTATCTAGGCGTTAGCAGGAAAATCTGCGCTTAAAAACCAAAGAAACCGGGTTTTTACGATTTTTATCGACTGTAATGAAGTATCTCCCAAAAACCCGGTTTCTTGCCACCCGATCTTTCATACATCCTGTAGGGGCGGGTTCACCAACCATAATTGCCTGAAATAAACAATTTCAAAAACCCGCCCCCTCCCAACCAACAATCATCATTTACATTTTGGCGATGCGAGGCAAATTTTAGGTTGACGTGGGTTATCGGTGGTGGCAGGGCGGGTTTATATATATGGTTGGTAATTGCTATATATGGTTGGCGAACCCGCCCCTACAAAATATCGTAAAATCATGATAAAATAAATCCCGGTGTTATTCACAACTCCCCACAATGGAAGAAAAGCGCGCTCAAGCCTATCTGCAATTAATTCACACGCTGCTGAATTGCCCCAACGGAGAGGAACCGCAGATATTACAGGATAACTCAGAATTACTCGATCGCGGATTTCTCGAAGCTTGCGAGTTAATAGCATCAACTTTGGCAGAACAAGGAGGCGAGAATGGCGCTAATTTCCTCCGAAATCTGGCCCGTCAGCTAGGGCAATTCATGGATGTAAACGGTGAGGGAGATAGCAATGATTCTGAAGGTGAAAATCTCCAAGAATATGCAAATTTTTTCTTAGAATTATTGCAAGCAGAACAAGATAGCAATAGCGATATTGCAGTAATTTACCCCATGCTAGAGGGACGGCAACATCTCCTCAATGCCAGTTTTGCCGAGACTTTACAGCAAGTGACCCAAAAGTTAATCGCTGGCGAAAATCCGCCAACAATTAGCTCAATTATCGACCTTATTGAAAATTTGAGCAGTCATATTAGTGAGTCTCCCAATGGGAATAAAGCGAATAATATTGAAATTGCAATTGCTGGTTATCAAATAGTTTTAAATAATCGGGAACTGGGTAGCGAAAAATGGACGCAAACTCAAAATAATCTGGCTACTGCCTACAAGAACAGAGTCAATCGATTTTAGATTTTAGATTTTAGATTTTAGATTTTAGAATTGAAGCATTGAACTCACGGATAAATTCGGGGGGCAAGTTTCATCGGATACAGGTTTTTTATTTTTTCACGGATGAATCCGGGTGCTTGTATTTTGGATGCTTGATTGTCAACGGTTCGCTGGCCCAAAATCTGTAACGGGCAAAAACCAGGCGGTTGAAACCTCGTCTGCACAAACTTTCGTCCGCCTATGCGGACAAGCGAGATAATTCAAAAGTGTTGAAATCCTCGATCGAGCTTTAATACAGTATCACGATCGATACCGCTGCTATCAGTCAACCAGATATCGGTGTTCTCCGTAGCTGTTCCCACAATCGCAGCACCATCACCGATTTTTTCGACTAATAATTTAGCATTTGCGATCGGCAAAAACAGCACTAACTCGAAATCTTCGCCGCCGTATAATGCCCAATCTAAAGCTTTTTCGGTTGATACTATTTCGCTGAAAATATCGGGAATTGGTATTTTTGTGCGATCGACTTTTGCGCCAACACCGCTAGCCCGACAAATTTGAATAATTGCATCGGCTAAACCGTCGCTGCTGTCCATTCCGGCGATGGAAAATTCACCTTCACAACCCAGTATTTCCCAAACCACCGGCAAAACATCCAGCCGCGGTTTAGGGCGCTGGTGAGCGAGAATTAAAGAAGCTCGATCGACTTCTGTAAGATTTTGCCCGAATTCTGGATTTAACAGCAATTCTAATCCCGCGCGGGAGGCTCCGTGAACCCCGGTAGCCACAATCGCCCAGCCCGATCGCGCATATGACCGACTAATGGTACGATCGCACTCAACTTGTCCAAAAGCAGTAATTGCCACAGTCACAACGGGCGATCGCACAACATCGCCACCGACGATCGGCGTATGATATTCTTGCAAGCAAGCCGTCATCCCCCGATAAAACTCTTCAACCCACTCCACAGCCGTATCCGCCGCCACAGCGAGGGCTACAGTCACCGCCAGAGGCGTTGCTCCCATCGCAGCCAGATCCGACAAATTTGCCGCTGCGGCGCGCCATCCTGCGTAATAAGGTCCCGTAGTGCGATCGCTAAAATGCACTCCATCCACCAGCATATCTGTAGTGATAGCGAGAGATTGGTTGGGATTTGTAGCCATGACAGCGCAATCATCACCCACTATCTCTGCGGGGCAGAATTTTTGCAATCTTCTTAAAAGACCCTGTTCACCGATATCTTTAACTTTCATAATTTGGAATTAGCCGATCGCACTTTCTTACCATTCCTTACCGGAATTCGGCGGCAAGCGCAACCTAGGAAATCTATAAAAAGTATCTCCTTCATCATCTACCTCTAAAATCGCCGAAAAAATCTTCACTTGCCGAGTTAAATACTGCTGAGCAACTTCTGCCTCAACCCTAGCATTAGCGGCCAGTTGAATCAGCGAAACCTGACTGTTTTGAGTTTCCAACAACTGATAAAAAGCCTCATCTAACCGCTGTTTTTGCTTGCTTTCATTCACATTTTTTACAATTAACAATCCTGCGAATCCGCCTAAACCAAGTACCAATAAAAATTCTAAAATTGCCATACTCTCGATTAAATTCCTGATTTCAATAACGAAGCTATAAAAATTCTCTCTTCTTCCAGCCCGCCTCAGCGGGCTTTGTGTGCCGAAGCGATTTCAATCGCCTTCACCTTTATTTAGAAAAGATTTGAATGGCTGTCACTGTTGATTTTTTTAGCCCGCGCAGGCGGGCTTTGTGTGTGCCGAAGCGATTTCAATCGCCTTCACTTTTGACAAGCAGCGATTTTAATCACTGTCATTAATTAAACTTGAGGTTGCACCAAATTTTCGATTCCTTTAACTACCTTAGCAGATACAATCTTGTCTCCTTGCTTCAGTTGTTCCAAAACTTCTTTTCCTTCAATCATGTAACCAAAAACAGCATACCGACCGTCCAACAGATTCAGGCCAGCGGGGGTGAGTTCAGGTTCAAACAAGAAAAAGAAAAACTGAGAAGAAGCGCTGTCGGGTTCAGATTCTGTGCGGGCCATTGCCACAGTACCGAACGCAGAAAAAGGCAAAACAGGCTCGTCGCGATAGCGCCCCGCATCTTCTAGAGTAATCCCGTAAATAGGTTCTTTTTCGTCCCTGACGAGCACTTCCAGCGGCACATTCCGGTATTTGCCAGTAGCTGGGTCAATAAAACCGACTTCCTTGCCTTCGGGGTCTCCCGTTTGCAAAACGTAGGATTCTTCCGATCGAATAAACGGCAAACCGTCATAAAAACCTCGATCGACCAAATCCACAAAATTACCGGCCGTAACCGGGGCGCTGTAGCCGTCAACCACTACAGTAATTTCCCCTTTTTCAGTTTGTACGACCACAGTAGCGCGCCCTTTGAGTTGAGGCAGATTAGCATACTTGGCCGGCACTTCAAACGGAAACTTTGTCACCATCAACTCTTCGATTTCGCCTACCGAACCTAGGATGGTGGCTTTCAAGTCAATCACTTTGTCCCTGTCTTTAGCCTCAACAGCCTTTTCCAGTTGAGCAATTCCGTCCTTGACTCCTGCAACTAGCGCCTCAGCTTCCGGCTTTTTCGCCTCGGGAATACTCTCTAAAATGTCAGATTCCCGAAGGTTGAGAATCCTGGAAGCCTTGCTGACATCGCTGCTAATGGGCCCCCAACGTTTAGATCGTATGTGGTTGCCAATGTCTTCAAGACTGATTTGCAACTCTCGCACAGTCTGATTGTCAATAGGTAAAGCCAAGCGCAGCAGCGCGCGGCCGTCCGTAATCGCATTGCCCGCAGGCATACTGCTGCTGGGGCGTTTGGCATGGGACACTGAACTGAAACTCAGGGAGAGAGTGAACAGCAAGAGCGCTAAAACGACGGTTTTGACCCAGCGCTTGCACGTATCGATCGAGAAATTAGGCCAATGCAACATAACTTTAACTTTTATTGCCTCTATTATCTTCCCACAGCGCTGTCGGCCTTCTATCCCTGAAATGCCCTACACAATCGGTTGGCGAACTTCCTTCCCTTGAGAGCTTTTTAGCTTTCACTCTAGTAATTCTGGATTGTAGATGGCTTCGCTGATTTTTAGATTTTAGATTTTGGATTTTGGACGAGCTCGCGCACCAATTCATTGAACAGCATTTTGACAGCCTTGGCCGCCACGCGCGATCGCACCAACCGCACCGGCCGACCGCTGGCTTTTTCAGAATCCATAATCTCGCCGAGCCGATCGCCAGTGTCGTTGGCAAGGCGGCAGCGCTGAGGTTCAATTCGAGTAAAAATCCACTGCCACAAAGCTTTGCGGCATAAATCGCTGCCGCCAACAACTTTGGACTTTTGCAAATCGCCGCTTGATTCTTGAGATGGCGCGTACCCCAAAGCCTTGCAAAATCGGCGAAGCGATAAATGCCGTTTGGTTGGCTTGCCCGACCGCCTTCCCTTGCGAATTTTGATGTCGGGTTTTCCATCGGCAGCAAGATAATTTTCAAATGGGTAAATCTGGCTGAGCAACAAAGCTTCAACACGGCGACCAAAACCAAACCGGGCAAAAACTCTGCGGTACGCCAAAAATTGCGGCTCGCCCACAAGTTTGGAAAGCTCAAATTCGAGAAACATCTCTTCCCGTTGCAAATCGCAAATTCTAGCGGCGTGGCGGCGCAGTTCGGCCGTTATCCCCAGCCCGATCGACCGCTGCAACATCAAATCGTACTTGACCGACTGCCGCTCGCCGCACAGCCAGCCCCACAGCAGCGGCACTTTTTCGCCAGACCGCAGCGATCTAATCAATGCAGCTTCTGGGAACTGCCAGGCTAAATCTTGTCTGGCACGGTTGATAATCGGACTTTGCACCCGGTTGAGGTGCGCGAGCCGCAGGACAAGTCGGCGAATTTCTACGATCGTGCGATCGCGCGTTTGCACAAATCGGCGCGGCGTGTCTTTATAATCCCAGCCGTAAATTGCCAGCGCGAGGGCGTCCGCGTCATCGTCTTTGTCAGGCAAGCCCAGGTGATGTTCGCGGAACGATCGAAGCTCTTTATGCCCGACAAGCCGCACTTCTATCCCCGCTCGTGCCAATTGAGTTCCCCAAAGGATTTGATAGTTAACCCCGGTCGGTTCCATGATGGCGATGGTGTTTTCTCGTTCAGATCCAATTAATGCAAGTAATTTGTTAATTCCGTTTGCTGTAGCTGCGAATTTGTGGAAATTGTAGCGGTAATAAAATTCGCGCGGTTCGTCAATTTTTGCTGATATTAAGCAGCACGAAACCGAGGCTTTGCTGATATCCAAGCCAATAATTTGAGTCATTTCATTTTTAAGGGTGAGGTTTCCAAATCTCGCAGCAGCAGCTTATGAATCACCCAAAGGCCACATGAGCCTATTTCACTCTTAAAGCTTCAAAGTGCGCGAGATAAAACAATTAATTAGGCGGCGACCGAGCTTGTGAAAGCTAAAAAGCCACAAAGAGCTTGTTTCCGTACTAAAGCCCTAAACCGCAGCCTGTTTAATTGACGGATCGGGTTGGAATCGATCCGCGACTCCCCCTTAATAATGGGGGAGTTTCGGCCGTTGATTCCACGCGGCCATCGTCAGGCGGTTGTAGTTATGCAGTTGAGACCGACCAGCGCAACGTAAACGTACAAGCATTCCAAATTCTGATTTAACGCGCTTGTAAACTCCTCAGCCGATTGAGTTCGCAGCAGGTAATTAGCCAAGTTGATGTACTTGTTCAAGCACCGATCGTCTGGCTGTTTTCGCAGCAATCCTCTCGCTTTGGCTTCTTTAATTGTGAGAAATATTTCTTGCTTTTCTGCGTCGCTAAAATCGCCGAGTTGCTTAGCTGAATTAATTAATTCAGAGATTTGTGGCTTCATAGTAAAATGGTAGATACGGTGGATAGTCAAGACGCCAAAGCTCATACATAGCGGTCAGAGTGTAACTGACCGCTATTTTTTGAACTTAAACAGCAGTCGGTATTTTGACTTTAAAACCTTGTTGCTTGGGATTTTTGCGGTACTGTTCGAGGTAGCTCGCAAGGGCTTGTGTAATTTGCTCGTTGCTGATTTTTTCCATTTCGGCATTGATTTGTTCTGATATTGCTGCAATCAAAAAGTTGATATCAGCCCCTGTCAGTTTTTCAAAAGCAGAAAGCAACGTTGCGTTGAATAATGCGGTACAAAAAATCATAGATTGCTCTTCCATCGGAAGAGTGGTTAAAGTGGCGCTTGCGGGTTGCGGGCTGTCATCGGGGATGATTCGGATCGAACCGAGGTTTAACTCGCAAGAGTCCAAAGCATTGCTGAAAGTTTCGGCCAGTTCTTCAAGCTCGCGATAGTTCCCGCAGCTCTTTAAAATCAAATCATCGGCGTGAAGGCCGAGGGCAATGATTTCGGCTTTGATTTCAGGACGAAGCGCGGGCAAGTCTGAATGCCTGTAAGTGAAAGTATTGTGCATGGTTTTTTAAAACTAGGATGAGTCCGACACTTTGCCGGATCTACCGGGTGATTTGATAGCTTTGTGATGGCATTTTGATAGCTTTTGGCTGCCAAAGCCTGCTACACGTTTGGGGTTTTGGCTGCGGGCGAAATGCTCGTCGAGCCGATCGCAAATTTCCTCTTTTTCCGGTGTCAACTCCATCTCTTCGTCGTCCGGCGGTTCTTCATCGGGCGGTTCACCCCCGGCGATGAGCATTTCGAGGTACTTGGAAACTGCCATGCCCGCTTCTGCGGCTTTCTGTTGCAGCAGTTGATAGCTTTTTCCGCTCACTCGGACTTGCCTGGCTCTGTCCTCTGGGCTCTCGTCAAGCGCTTCCTGGATTTTGGCCGCCGTTATCAACTGTGGCGGAAACCCGTCGAGCACAATTTGCCATTTTTCCTGCAACTGAGATCCGCCGTACTCGTCAACTTTGGCAAATTTAAGAAGCGGCAAAGCTTGGGCTACCGAGGTGGGCAAAATTTTGAACTTGGATTTGATGAGCCGCAGACAGATTTGAGCGGCTTGGATAATCTTTTTGCAGTAGAAGTGCGATCGCCCCAGGGCGAGTTTGCAGTATTCGGCGAAGTCCCGGTACTGCCGCTTGTAAAGGCGGTAGCGCCGCACTGTTTCGAGCATGATTCCCTGGCGCACGTAGTCCAGAAAGCTGCGCTTGATGCGCTGGGTAAGTATCGAAATGTCGTTGTGGGGCGCTTCGAGAGCTATCTCGGATTCAAAGTCGAGGAGCGGCTGGAATTCCGCTCCTGACGGCTCGCACCACTCATCTGAGAAATCAGAATTAAGAGTGAGTTGCATTGTGTTTAAAACTTGCTTTCTGGAAGTATGTCAACCTCGGCAATAGAGGCTTTGCTTAGTAGTAGTTGCTTGTCAAAAGTTAAGCGGGGCTGCCTGGTGTCGATTCCCAAAGCCTCTAAAAATACTTTCAAATTTTTGTAGTGTTCCGTCGCTCGCTCTATGTCTTCAGTGATGCGGCGAAGGGTGTAGGCTTTTTGTTGAATTTGGTTGTCTAGCACGAGGGCATTTTCTGCCAAACGGTTTTGAGCGTCGAGCTCTGCAAGCAACTTATCCAACTGTTGCTTTAGCGCCTCATAGCCCTCTGACAAGGAATCTACATCGCTGCTAACTTCGAGTTTTCCGTCGCGTTCGGTTCTGTCCCATCGGTCTTTTTTGTAAACGGGGATGGTGATTGATAGATGAGTTGTCATGGTTTTAATTTTGGGTAATGGGTTGTGATTTTAAAGCGAGTCGTAGATAGTTAGCCCAATTCCACAGCCAGATTCTAGGTAGTAAATCGGAACTTTTAACCAAGATGGCTGACAAGAATGAAGCCAGACATCATTGGATTCAACATTGTGTTCTACCCATTCAATCTCGGAATAAGTAGAGAGGAAGCGATCGCCCTAACGCCTTGGAAAAGACGATCGCGATTGGGTTCAGAAGGGGTGATGGAAGCTTATTAGTTACATAACATCACCTCCTGGGGGCGATCGCCCGCTCAAACTCAAATCGCCGTCCAAACTATCTTCATGAAATCCCATCAAGCTCTGGCGGCCTTCCAAGCAAACTAGATACCACCAGCCAGCGCTTTGGGAAACGCCGCGAGGTAAATTTTTTTCATCTCTCCTCCACTCAAGCCCGAAAACGACGCCCGTGCGAGCGCCGAATTTCACGTTCTCTCCGAACCAAAATTTAGGCGGGTTGCGGCCGTTGAATTCAAACAAATCCAAATAGTCGAGAAGCTTCTCGGTTTCGACTTCTGTAATCTTTTCCTCAATCCAGTCGCTCATATCTACGCCACCACCAAGTCGAGAGATAGTTGCAGCCCGATCTCGCCGGACTTCTTGCGAGATTTGACTGCGGGTTTGTCCGCAGGCTTGACCGCCGCAGGTTCGGGTCGCTCGCGCAAAACTTGCTCTGCCAGAATTGCTCTGATCGAGCTTTGTTTCCCGGTTCTGCCGGGGATGGAAAATATCTCCATGTCGCGGGCAATCTGTTTGAGCTTAAATGCCGAGAGAGAACTCAGTTGAGCGGCAGTCCAGTTTGTTGATGGGTGCGATCGCACTTTACGCGAATAAACCTCAAAACTTTCGCCTCTAGCCTTGTCGAAGATTGTCCCGGTACGGATGAATCCCCCGGTACTCATCTCGTAGTCGTATAGCAGCTTCTGTTCGATCAGGTTGGCACAATCGAAATAAACGAAATTAGATTTGTTCAGCGGGCGGACTTTTGCGCGCCAGATTCCCCGCTTCGATTGATAGATTGCCGCGATTTTACCGACGTGCAGCCGATCGCGCCGGCGGCCGACCAGCATTCCGATCGCCAGTTCGGTGCCCCGACCGTCGCCCCGGTTCGGAGGTCGCCGTTCTTCATTGTATGCAGCGATCGGAGCTGGGATCGGAGCTAGTTCAAGTGGCTGATGTGGTAGAACTCCCCCCGAACTTCCCGAATCATCCCCGCTTTCCACCAAAAGGCGATCGCCCTTTTGGCCTCCCAATCCTTCATCCTGGTGATGGCAGCAAGTTCCATGAAGTTCGGCGCGACCGTCGCGGTCTGCAGGTAGTTGATTACTCTCAAATACGTCACTCGCTCCCTGTTGTCCAATCCTTCTAATAGCATTGCTTTCTCCAAAGTTCGATGAATCCCCGTGTCGTGCGTTCCAAGCGTCGTAAACCTGCTGAAAATCCTCAAGTGAGGGATAGTCGTCGGGGTCTGGCGGTTCGTCGGTCGATTCAACCTCGAAATCAAGCAAGCTCAGTTGCCCGTCAGCGTCGCTGTGATAGTGAATGTTCTCAGGCTGTGGCGGGGAATAGCGAGCGAGAAAGCTATCAGAAAGGGCAATGCCAGTCAAGATCGGATTCTGGGCTGGTACGATCGCGCTTTGAATCACCGCCTCAGTAGTTTTAACGGGGGAATCCTCAATAATTATGTGCGCTGAGGATTTGAACAGATCCAAGAGTTGATGAGCGGTGGATTTGCGACTGACACCGGGGGAATTTTCCAGCACTTGTACGATCGCACTTTGGCTCACTTTTGGCTCAATCTTGGCCACCGCCGATCGCGGGTAGACAATGCGGCCGAACTTAGAGGCGAGCTGCTCCTTATCTTCCGATCTCAGCTCCTTATCTTCCGAAGTAATTTCGATCGACTCCTGGGCTTCAAGTCTGATTGCGCCGGGGTAGTTTTTGAATCTGCTGTAATTGCAGTGCAAACAGCGAATCTCCGGTCTATCTAAGTAATCTTTTGTGCTGTACAAAGCGTGAACCGCGCCGCAACTCGGACACTCAAGCGCTTCTGGGGAAGATTCCAGCAATGGCTCTTGGGCTTGAGGTTCGATCGCCTCCTGGACTGGTTCGACTTCTGCGCCGGGGGAAACTTCCAGCAGTTGCAGCAGGGTGGGCTGAGTGCCGACTAAGGCATCAATCCAGTTGCGCTTCAAGCGTCGGTCGCCGTCGGGAAGTACGTTGAGTTGATGCCCAATTTCCTTCAATTCGAGCAAATTCTTCTGTTGAAGCTGTTCTAGGGTGTACATAGAGGGAGAAAGGGTGGGAGTTGCCCACCCGCGAATACTAAGGGTATGCAGTGCAATCTTGTCTCATGATAGACTTGGCTATATCATAAAGTCTATGATGAGATACTGTCAACATCTCCTATGAGACTTTGGTAATCTTTTAAGGAAGTCGTTATGAATCAAGAGCATGGTCAAGGTCAAAAAAGCGAAACAGTTGGAATACGGGGAGGTGAAGGTCACGAAAGCCTTCGGCCTTACGCCGACGGGAGCACGGCTATTCAAGGAGCTGGCGCAAGGCTTGGGGCTCAGCTCCTCACAATTGATAGAGAAGATCGCCCGGCGGGAGGTGGAGATCTCAACCCCTTTGGGGGAGTGCTCGATCAGCTAATCGACGATGCCCGGAAACAGTTGATCAAGTCGAACGAGTGCATCGTCTGGTATCGCGAGGAGGTCAAAGAGTATGAAGAGAAGCTCAAGAATTTAATCAAGCTCAAGGAATTACAGGAAGAGCAGTATCAAGAGATGCGCCGCCAGCAAGAGGTGATATTGAAGCAGCAAGAACAGATTCAGCAGCAGTTAACGCAGCAGCAACATCAATCACAGCCATCCAACCACAGCGGGGAAAATCCCGCAGAATAATCGCAACAGAAACCAGCATCCCTTGTGGGGCGCTGGTTTTGCGTTTAAGCACTTCAAAAGCTTGTGCAGCCTTAAACCCCTACTAGCCGAGCTAGTGTCCGAGCAAAATGCTGGTTTTGCGTTTAAGCACTATTCCAGGATTTCAGCTACACATTGACAGCCCCTCCCTCAAACCAACATTCATATGCAGCAAGCAATAGCGCCTCACCGCGGCGAAGCTGTGAAGTGTATCAGGAGCAATAGAACATGAACGAACAGCAACTCAAAGAAGAATTAAAATACATCGGCTCTTTGCCTGAAACGCCACTTCTCATCCCACCGATCGAATTACTTGTAATAATTGCAACCGTTCGCAGAGTTAAAACTCAACTGAAATCAGACATTCAAGTATTCGACTACGTGGAAGAGGCTTTTCTCACGGCAGACAATCTGGAAAAGCTGCTTGAAGCGGCGATTACTTTTGATTTTGACTCGCTCGAAGATTTTCCAAACGTGATGGAACTATTGCGAATTGCACCTGACAGGCCAGGCGAGCAGATACAAATAAAGAGTGACGCAGACTTGGAGACTTTCAACGACTACATAGGAGAAGAACCGCTGGATCGATTTGAAGACCCGGAAGAACTCCGAGCAACCTATGCTCCAGAAAAGCACTGGCACGCCAAAGACTGATTGCGCTACCAATGACTAATAACTGATAACTAATGACTCAAGAGCGATCGCACTTATGAACCTAGGAGACTTGGAAGCGGCAGTAGCACAAAAGGCTGCAATCACCAAGAAACAAGCAAGCGCAGCAATCCGTGCTGCTCTCGACTCAATCATGGAAGCCGTTGCCGACGGCGAGAAAGTGACGATAGTCGGTTTCGGCTCCTTTGAGGCGCGCGACCGACAAGCCCGCGAAGGTCGGAATCCCAAAACTGGGGAGACGATGGATATCCCGGCGACTGTAGTTCCCGCATTTTCCGCAGGCAAGCAGTTTAAGGATGCTGTCGCCAAGAATCCGAGCGCCAAGGCGGCGTAAAAAATGAATGCTACAGATAAATGCAGCTTCCATGAGGACAGCATTTATCTGTAGCGAGGCAATGCAGATAATGTGCCGGTTTGTCGTGAAGGACAATTTGTAGACAAGTAGTAAACACCATGAAAACTGCCCCCGACCTGAAGAAATACTCCGAGGAAATGATGGCGATGCAGGACTTGCCGCCGGCAACAGTGGAACTTCCGCCGCTGGCAGCGATCGCCATCATCAGCCACATTCAATTAGCAACGCGCCATCCCAGCGTAGGAGGCGACACTTTTACCAAGATTGCGATCGACACGGCGAAGCAACTGCAAAATCTGTTCAACCCAGACTCGGAAACTTACAAAGTGCTGGAACTCGGCTGGAATGCCGACATCATAGTGCCACAGGGAACCTGCGACGAAGACCTCGACCCCGAAGTTTTAGCGGCGACGGAAGATTTTGCGAAATGCCTCAAGAGGGAAGGCTGGGAATTAGTTACAGATATGTAGAATATGGCCGATTTGTCGTCAAGGGCGATCGGCTGCTAGACAACCACTAGACAACCAGAAAAATGACTATGACACCCAAAGAAAGCCTCGATCGAATGGAAGCCGCGGCGGATCGATTTTATGTGCTGGCCACCGCCACCGAGTGCCACGCATACGTTGAATTCACAGGCCTGCTGCGGGAATACTGCAAGGTCTGCCGCGAGAATTTAGCTCGCGGCATCGACTTCCGCGAGCTAAATGGCCACCGCTCGCAGCGGATGGAGTTGCAGCCCTACGAACTCCATTATTTCCAAGAGAAATTTAACTGCATATTTCAAGGATTGCTGAGAGTAGAAGGAGTCACGGGTCATGATTAGCCAACTTTCACTTTTCAACACGACCGCCGTGATTAGACCAGCTTACAAAATTGGCGATCGGGTGAAACTGCGTAAGAAGCCGATTGCCGCGTCCTACCTCAAAAAAGGGGATATTGTCGAAATTGCTGCCATCCACCCCACTAATGGCAGCATCAAATTTTGGAACGAGCGCAGCGAGCGCTGGGAGTTTGTCTATCCTGAAGAAATTGGCCGCGTCTTTGATTCTCCAGCCTCTGTTGAGCCTGCCGTTGGAGAATCAACATTCCCGCACAGCGAAACCGACACCAATACTCAGGTTGAGGCGGTTGGAGAATCAACATCCCCGCCCCGCGTCTTTGATTCTCCAACCCCTGTTGAGCCTGCCGTTGAAGAATCAAATTGTCGGCCCGGCGATGACTGTTTAGCACTTAATGCAATTTCTACTTACCGACCGCGCGGTACGGCCAGGAGCGGCGAGTATTACCGGCTTTCGTACAAAGAAGGGGGAAAAGTACGGCAAGTGCACATCCGTGGCGGCAACACCGATTCACCGATCGCCCAGGCGAAAGTGCAAGAAGTGCGATCGCTCTTGGCAGCCGGAATTCCCCCCGCCGAAATTGCAGCGACCTTAAAAAACCCAAGTTTAAGCAGAAAATGCTTGCAGTTGAGTGCGCAACTCGGCGACTTGACCGTTTAATTCCTGGACAGCCTGCACTAAGCAAGCCACAATGCAACTGTAGTCAATCCCGTACAGTGCATCCTCCGATCCCGTATCTGTTACAGCTTCCGGTATTACTTTTTTCACGTCTTGAGCTAAAAAGCCCACTTTGTTTATAAAATTTTTTCCTAATTTCATTTTTTTGCTTTCCGGCTCAAAGTTAAGACATTCGTAATGCCGATATCTTTTTGGGGATAAAGCAAGGATTTCTTTTAGTCCAGGGCTTGCCGAAAAATTATTCTTCACCCTACTGTCAGAGGTTTGTACATAATACCATTTTTCTAAAGATGTGCTAGAGATAAAGAATGTAAGATCCAAGACCATCCTGTGAGAAAACCAATGAC
>NZ_JAUBSX010000089.1:0-29931 GCF_036704885.1 Microcoleus sp. F4-D5
TCAGCCAAAAAGCATTGGGCTGACAAGTTTTCACAACTGATTAAAAAATTCGATCGAATATCTGCGGAATGTGGGATATTATCTTAGCGAACGGTAACTGTATAAGTCAGTTTAAAGGGTTTAAAATTAGCTTTGTTTTTTGCTGTTCCGCTCAATTCAAGTTCGTAAATCCCAGCCTTGGGGAACACGATATCTGCTCCTGGTATTCCTTGATATTTTTCCGCAGATATGGCTTTTAAAGGCGGCTGCATCAGCGGCTTATCCCCTTCTTTGCGCTCTTTCGGATAAACAGCCAATTTGCAATTGCACTGCTCTAGCGGGATAATTTGACCGCCCCTGCTAGTCAGCGCAAACCACACTTTCGCAGGCTGTCCGGCGCGGGGGTTGTGGTTGGGTTCGAGGTGAAAGGTAGCGGCTACATCTCCCGAGACTTCGACTTGGTGCGCCGAAACTGAAATCGAGTTTAACTGAGACGAACTGGGAATTGCTGCTTCAACTAGCAATCCCAAAAAAACTAACAATCCTAAACTTTTACTTTTGTTTGACAGGCGAAACATAGAAATTTTCTAGTGATAAAAGTGACCAAAAAAAGCGCGATCGCACAAACATAACTAACACCGCAACCACCGCTAACACGGCTGTCAGCAGTTGATTGTGCAACTTCCATTCAAAGCCGCCGAGATAGCGGGAACCGATGAGTGCCGCGTGTGCAGCGCACAGCAGGAAAGCTGGAACGCTTAACAGGTGAAGCCTTCGCCACAGTTTGCCTAAAAAATTTTGCACGCGATCGCAACTTGTAACCGCTGCCGGCAACATCAGCAGCAGCGCCGTCATCCCAGCCGCCATTCCCAACTGATGCTGCGGCAACATGAAGGACACAGCATCAAAATTCCATTGCAGCGTATGATCCAGCATATGAAACGTGTGGGCGACTGCGAGGACAAACGCGCCCACACCCAAGGCGCGGCGGTAGCGCAGCAGTTGCGGCAAAAACTTGCTAACCGGACGCGCCAACAGTGCTAGCATCAAGCACAGCAGCGCTGCGTGGCCCGTAAAATCGACCATTTCATCGGTTCGCAGCAAGGTAAGAATCCCGATCGCCACCGTCACCCAACCACCCGCACGAAACAGTTGACTGCGCTTGTCCGCGCTCAATCTGCCAGCAAAAAAACTCAATCCCAGCATAGTTGGCAAGGTGCCGAGTCCAAAAGCCAGCATCGTCGCCGCACCCAAAACCGGGTTTCCGGTTTCCGCCGCCTTAATCTGCGCCGCGTAGAGGAAACCGCAGGGAATCAAACCCCAAAGCAAACCCAAAGCAACCGGCACCCACCAGTTTTTTTGCGCCGAAAGCTTGCTCATTGCTTGTCCGACTCGATCGTGTGGCATTGGGTGCAGCAGGGGGAATCGCGGCAGCAAGTTCGGTTTAATTTGCACTACTCCGAACCAAATCAGCATCGTGCCCGTCAGAAGTGCGATCGCGCGCCGCAATTCGCTACCCGTACCGGCCAAAAATCCGCCAGCAATTAACACCGAACCCAGGCCGCCAATTGCAGCACCAACCAAAGCGTAAGCAGCAATTCTCCCCAAATTTAGCAGCCAATGAAAGCGGAAAGCAGCTAATTTATCGTTGCGGGAATTAGAAAGAGAAAACGCCACTGTCAGCGGGCCGCACATCCCGGCGCAGTGACCGAAACTGCCGAGAAATCCCAAAGTGCTAATTAGCAGCAGGTCTAACATTTTGAGTCAGTAGTCAGCAGTCATTAGTAATTAGCTTTTTTACTGCTGATTGATTATTGATGAGTGTTGACTATCCTAAATGCAGCCTATCGATTTTGTCAAAAGACAGTCTGTCAATCGATTTTAGATTTTAGATTTTAGATTTTAGATTGACTTGCGCGAGATAAATGCTCTTTCTTGAGGATTTTCGATTTTCGATTTTGGATTGATTCCACTGATAAATGCGGGGGCTTGTACCACCTTTGAAATTCGTGGTCACATTTATCTCGATCGGAGGGACGGGTTTATTTATTCCCTGAGTTAGTTACAAATATTTCTCGTGAAACCCGCCCCTACAGATTAATAACTGTGGACTGTTGACTAACAATTATTTTTGTTCGGGATGCGCGGCAGCGGGTGATGCTGCACCCATTTGATTTATAGCAGCAATTAGCTGGTAAAGTCGCCCCAAATCCCGCTGGTTGAAATGCAAAACTAGGCGCGGCAGATCGAAAGTTTCATCTCCAATTTCGGGTTCCAAAGCTTGGCTTTTTTCAATTTTTCCGCTGACAACAATATCGCTAAAATCAGCATTTAGCCGATCGACATTCTCCTCAGAAAGCTCTGTTTTCAAGCGAATTACCAGTTTTTCGCGCACGTAGCGGCAGGAGTGATAAACCAGATAAAAACTACCGATCGCCTCGCAAGCGACATTTACATCGTCAGTAATCGTATACAGGCTGCGATCGTCGGCTGAAATCAAACCCCGGCCGCGCAATTGTTTTTGCACAAAATAATTCCAATCAAGCCAATAATCTCCTCCCGGTCGATCGATCAATACCACGGGAGCCGGCCCGAACTTGCCAGTTTGAGTCAAAGTCAGACACTCAAAAGCCTCGTCCAGAGTGCCGAAACCGCCCGGAAACAGAGCCAAAGCATCGCTCTCCCGGAGAAAAAATAATTTGCGAGTGAAAAAATATTTAAAATTGAGCAATTTGCGATCGCCGGCAATAAAAGGATTAGAACTCTGCTCGAAAGGCAACTGAATGTTCAGCCCAAAAGAACGTTCAGCCGTCGCCCCCTCGTTCCCTGCCTGCATAATTCCCCCGCCGCCGCCAGTAATCACCATAAACCCCTGCTGGGCGATCGCCCGCGCAAAGTCTCTGGCCATCAGATATTCCGCCGATTGCGGCGACACCCTCGCCGAACCAAAAATCACAATTTTGCGAACGTGGCGGTAAGGATAAAACAGCTCAAAAGCGCTCTCCATATCTCGGAGCGACGCCGCAATAATCTTCCAGTCTAGGCGATCGAGATCCTCTCCGGCCATTTGCACTATAGTAGAGAGCGATCGTTCGATCCTCTCAGAGTGCTTCAACATTGGCAAGCGAGCGAGCAAATCGATCAATTCAGCTTGGAGGGACTCAAAACCTTGACCAGACCCAGAACGAATCATGAATTTTTCCGAAACGGTAACAATTTGTCGCTACTCAAAATTAAGGGGCAAGCCAAATTTGGAAGTTCATAGCAACCAGCAAATTGCCCTGCTGGCAACTAATCGCTTTTCCAGTAGCTTTGCCCCGGTTCTGAAGCGAGGATCGCTTTCGCAGCCCAAAAAGAACAGCGCGAAACCGCTCGCAGTTGGGTTAAATGTACTTTTCCAGAGTGTTTGCCAGAGTAGTTTTCGGAACTGCCCCAACCACCATATCCACCCGTGTACCGCCCTTAAATATCATCAGCGTCGGAATGCTGCGGATACCATATTGGCTGGCAACCTGAGGATTCTCGTCGGTATTAACTTTTACTACCTTGACCTGCCCTTCATATTGCAGGGCAATTTCGTCTACGACGGGCGCCACCATCCGACAGGGCCCGCACCAGGGAGCCCAAAAATCCACTAGAACTGGAACTTCGCTCTCGAGCACTTCCTGCTTAAAAGAAGAGTCGGTTACTTGCGCGGCTGTTGACATCCCTAGCCATCCTTGTAAATACTATTTCTCGGATAACAAGTCTAGCAAAAAATGTAACCACTTGCGTCAAGGATTTTAAGAGAAGGCTTTTGAAGCAAGAATGCTCTTCGACTTCGCGATCGGGTAAAAAGAAGGAAAAACCAAGAAGGTAGAAGGAATAACCAAGAGGGTAGAACCAAGAAGGCACAAGGTTTCTGAAGGAACAAGGCACTGATGTTTCCGAAGGCAGAATGCACCAGGAAGAAGCAAAATTCTGAATAATCTCCTACTCCCGCACTCTCCCATTTTCCCACTCTCCCCCTCTCGGGAGCTAACAGCCTCAGTCCTGTCTGTAGTAAGCAAGAGCTAAGATTTTTGCTACAAAAGGAACCGCCCGAACAGTAGTCCGGGCGGAGTGTGGTGTGAGGAGTGAACGGAAACATGCGTCTCCGCTTCTTCTATTGTGACATCTCCTTTTGGATAATTCCACAATATTCTGTAAATTTCGAGACTCTCGAACAAATTTTGTCAAGGTATGCTGGTCTTGGGTCAGTAAATCTACTTACCCATGCCCAACTGCTGAGCTTTTTGATAGACTTTACCCTCAGTCAGCAGAGAAGGAGCAATTACCACCTCCACTTGCTGCATCTCCTTAAGATCCTTAGCGCCCAAAGTACCCATGCTAGTTTTCAGAGCTCCGAGCAAGTTGTGCGTACCGTCATCTAGCACCGCAGGCCCGCGCAAAATTTGCTCCACAGTACCCGTAGTCCCGACGCGAATGCGAGTGCCGCGCGGCAAAACCGGGCTGGGAGTCGCCATCCCCCAGTGAAAACCTCGCCCGGGAGCTTCGGCTGCCCTGGCAAAGGGCGAACCAATCATCACTCCATCTGCGCCGCAGGCAATGCACTTGCAGATATCGCCGCCGGTAATTAAACCGCCGTCAGCAATCACCGACACGTATTTGCCAGTTTCGCGATAGTAGTCGTCCCGCGCGGCGGCGCAGTCTGCTACCGCTGTGGCTTGGGGAACGCCGACACCCAATACGCCCCTAGACGTGCAAGCAGCCCCCGGCCCAATGCCCACGAGAATGCCCGCAGCCCCAGTTTTCATTAAATTCAGGGCGACTTCGTAGGTAACGCAGTTGCCCAAAATTACTGGTATCGGCATCTCTTGACAGAATTGAGTCAAATCTAAAGATGAGATTGATTCAGGGGAAAGAAAAGCTGTCGAGACTACTGTTGCTTGCACAAAAAATATATCAGCTCCAGATTCAGCAACCGCCCGGCCGTATTTGCTCGCAGCGGCCGGTGTGCCGCTGACGGCGGCAATCCCTCCTCCAGCTTTAATTTCTTTAATTCTCAGGTCGATTAATTCTGGCTTGATGGGTTCGGCATAGAGTTCTTGCATCAGGGAAACAAATTCGTGGTTCCCGACACTCGCGATGCGCTCTAATATGGGCTGGGGGTCGGCATAGCGGGTTTGAATTCCTTCTAGGTTGATCACGCCCATTGCTCCCAATTCCGACAGCAAAATGGCCATGCGGACATCGACTACTCCATCCATGGCGCTGGCGACGATCGGGATTTCTCGATCGATTCCGCCAATCTGCCACTTGGTATCTGCCAAACTCGGATCGAGGGTGCGCTGTCCGGGTACAAGCGCGATTTCATCTATGCCGTAAGCTCGGCGAGCGCTTTTGCCCCGCCCAATTTCAATATTCACGCTGTTTCACTTCCACAATGTATTTAAATTAGACTAACAAAAAGTTAGCCGGCCCGAGTGTAGCTATCGCACGGCTGTCTTTAAAAAAAGCTCGGCACTGATTCTGATTGTATTCTGATTGTATGAAATCGAAGGGGATACTTTTCCTCAGCAACGGCCACGGGGAAGACGCGATTAACTGTCAAATTCTCAAAGCTTTAAGAGAATCTGGTGCGGATGTTGATGTTTCGGCAATGCCGGTTGTAGGTGACGGGGCTGCTTACCGCCGATCGACCGTGCCAATTATTGGGCCCACCAGTCAAATGCCGTCTGGGGGAGTTTTTTACATGAATCCCCTGTTTTTCCTCAAAGATGTTGGGGCGGGCCTAATTGCTTTAACTTGGCAGCAATTGCAGGCTGTTTGGAGGCATTCGCGCCACTGCGATTTGGTGGTGGCAACTGGGGATATTGTCGCGGCGGCGATCGCCCGATCGACCGACCGCCCTTATATAATTTTTCTGTCGGCTCATTCTAGTTATTACCAAGGGCGAGTCGATTTGGGTTTAATCTTGTGGCAGTTGCTTTGCTCAGAGAAATGTCTGGTAGTTTTTACTAGAGATGCTTTGACTGCTGCTGACTTAAACCGACAGGGTTTAAAGAAAGCTCAGTTTGTCGGCAACCCCGTCATGGACAACCTCAATTCTACGGGCAAAGATTTGCAGTTGATAGCCGGAGTTCGGACGATCGCCCTTCTGCCCGGTTCTCGCCTCCGGGAAGCCACCAACAACCTCGTTTTGCTGCTGGAACTGGTTAAAGAAATTGCTAGTTACTCTACTGTACCAGTGCTGTTTCGGGCAGCTTTAGTTCCAGCTTTGATGCCTCAATTAGATGATATTGCGGCGCGTTCTGGATGGCAACACCGATCGGGCAAGTTAATTTTTCAACACCTAAAATCACCGGAAAGCCACCAAAAATTAGGAGTTGAAGTGCTTTGTTATGCAGATGCTTTTGCCGATATTTTACAGCAGTCTAGTTTAGTCATTGGGATGACAGGAAGTGCGATCGAACAAGCTGTGGGCTTGGGAAAACCTGTAATTGCAGTACCGGGAAAAGGCCCTGCATTTACCTATAGATTTGCAGAGGCTCAACACCGACTTTTAGGTGATTCCGTGCAGGTTATTGGCACACAACCGGCGAATTCTCATATTATCAAGGAAGCTGCTGTAGCAGTCGATCGCACTTTGCAAGACGATAAATATTTAGCCACTTGCATTCAAAATGGTTTAGAAAGAATGGGTCAAGCTGGTGGCAGCATAAAAATTGCTAATTACGCGGCAAACTATCTTGGTTATTGATTGTGGTAGAGTGCGTCAGGTTTGAAATTTTCAATCTGCACGAAAAGTCTAATTCTGACGCACCATTTATATTATGTCCGTTCGATTACCCCTAATACAGTAGGGGCTCCCCTCACGAAAAATATCTGCCAATAATTGACAATCTCAAAAACCCGCCCTTTTAATCGTTCGTCGCGAAAATAATTGTGGCTGACGCACCCTACTGCTATTTCAACAACTCAGAAACAGTTTTAAATTCGTAACCTTTCGACTGCAAATCCTTGACAATCATCTCCGTTGCTGCTACAGTTTTCGAGCGATCGCCCCCACCGTCGTGCATCACCACAATCGAACCCGATCGCACATTGTCAATCACCCGATTTGCGATATCTTCCGCCGTGAGTGTTTTTTCATAATCTTGAGAATCCACATCCCACATAATCAGTTTTTTGTGCATTTGGAATAGCAAATAAGACAAAACTACAAATCGCCGGCCCCAAGGCGGCCGAAAACTGATACTATCTTGTTTAACGCCCAACTCTTGCAAAAGTTTGTCCGTTTTTTCAATCTCAGACAGCAAAACTTCCCGGGGTTTAAACATCATATCTTTGTGAGAGTATGAATGGTTGGCCAACTCATCTCCCCTCGCGACAATCATTTTCACGATTTCTGGGTGTTTCTCAATATTGCGGCCGATTTCAAAAAAAGTTGCTTTAACTTGATAGCGGTCTAAAATATCTAAAAGCTGATTTGTATAGGGAGGATAGGGGCCGTCATCGTAGGTGAGGGCAACAACTTTTACTTCGGTATCGGCGCGGTTGATGCCGAAATAATTGTGAAATTTAGTAACTTTAATCAGCAGCGATGCTGCGAAAAATAGCGCTATAGTGAAAAGCAGAAACTTTTGTAAATTTTTACCGATTCGCATAGCTGGACGCACTCGATCTAGAATGAAAGTGGATCGATCGGGACTTAAGTACAAAATCAAAGAAACCGAGTTTTTTGCCGTTGATGCGGACTTTAACGCGTCTTCTCAGAAAAAAAACCTGTTTTTGACCACCCGTTCGTAAGTCCTGTTGATGTCAGATTATAGCACGCTCGGGGGCAGATTAGTCTTGACATCCTCCTGAATAAAAATGTTATACTCACAGTCAAGGTTATCTACTCATAATTCGACCTTTGGGACTTTCGACAAAAAAAGCTGTAATTCACAAGTACGAAAGCTAACTCTAAATAAAATTAATTGAACAATACTCAAGTTTTTTTAAGCAACAGTAATTTCCAACATGATTTCACTGCCAGATATCATAATTGTCAGCCAAATCTATGAAAGTGCGAATTCCATCGTATACCGAGGCATCCTCAAATCAAATCAGCAACCTTTGATTTTGAAACTCCTCAAAGAGGATTACCCCACACCAGCCGAACTCTACCGCTATCAGCAGGAATACGAAATCACTCGCCGTCTCAAGCTAGAGGAAACGATTAAAGCCTACGAACTGCGAAAATACGAGAACACACAAGTCATGTTGTTGGAGGATTTTGGAGGAGAATCTTTAAAAATCCTGCTGGAACTTCGTACCTTTTCAGTATTAGAGATTCTCCACCTTGCCCTCCAAATCACAGATGCTTTAGGCAAAGTTCATCAAAATAATGTCATTCACAAAGATATCAATCCGTCCAATATTGTCTTGAATCCTCAAACGGGACAATTAAAAATTATTGACTTTGGCTTATCTACCATCCTATCCCAAGAAAATCCCACCCTCAAAAGTCCTAATGTTCTAGAAGGTACATTGGGTTATATGTCTCCAGAACAAACAGGACGGATGAATCGAGTGCTCGACTACCGGACCGACTTTTATTCTCTGGGCGTTACTTTCTATGAACTGCTAACCAACCAGTTGCTTTTTGAATCCGTCGATGCACTTGAGTTAGTCCATTGCCATATTGCCAAACAACCGACTCCTCCTCATGAAATCAATCCAGAAATTCCCTTACCTGTCTCAGAAATTGTCATGAAATTAATGGCAAAAATAGCGGAAGATAGATATCAGAGCGCTTCGGGAATCAAGGCTGATTTAGAAACTTGTATCGAGCGATATAAAACTGGTGAAATCAAAGCTTTTTCCTTGGGTTACCGAGATATTTACCCTCAATTGCAACTCCCTCAAAAACTGTACGGGAGAGAATCACAGATAGAGTCCTTATTAGCTGCATTTGTTCGCGTATCGTCTGGACAAGAGAAACAAGTAGGGGCTGGTTTAGCAAATAACCTGAGCAACCCAACGACAAATCACTCACAAAATCTGCCCGTAAAAGGACAAACTGAACTCATGCTAATTTCTGGATACTCTGGTATTGGAAAATCTGCTTTAGTTCAGGAATTGTATAAACTCATAACTCAAAAAAGCGGCTACTTTATTGCAGGTAAATTTGACCAGTTGCAACGAGATATTCCCTATCAAGCTTTAGTCGCTGCCTTCCAAGAATTGGTGCGTCAATTGCTGACCGAAACTCAAACCCAATTACAACAGTGGCAAGAGAAGATTCGACGCGCATTAGGAAGCAACGGACAAATTATTATTGATGTCATTCCCGAAGTTGAACTGATTATTGGCAAACAGACTCCAGTCCCAAAATTACCTGCAACAGAAGCAAGAAATCGGTTTAATTTAGCTTTTCAAAACTTTATTCAGGTCTTTTGCCAAAAAGAACATCCCCTCGTCCTATTTCTAGACGACCTTCAGTGGACAGACAGCGCTACGCTGCAATTTATCCAGTTGATAATGACCGATTTCACTACTCAATATCTGTTTGTAATCGGAGCTTATCGAGATAACGAAGTCAGTGCAAGTCATCCTACTATGCTGACTTTATCTGAGATGAAAAAACAGGGAGTAGTAATTAATCATCTCTCCCTTTCAGCCTTAAATTTAAACCAGGTTAACGAATTCATTGCGGATGCGCTGAAAACTGAGTGCGTCCCTACACAAAGATTAGCCGAGTTGGTTTGGCAAAAAACTCAAGGAAATCCCTTTTTTATTAAAGAGTTTCTCAAGTCACTTTATACAGAGCAATTGCTGAATTTTGATTTGAATGCTGGGGCTTGGCATTGGGATTTAGAGCAAATTATAAGTAGGAATATTACTGATAACGTTGTTGAGTTGATGACCGAGCAAATTCAAACCTTATCAGAATCTGCACAAAAAGTTTTACGATTAGCCGCTTGCATTGGCAACCAATTTGATTTACAAACCCTTTCAATAATTAATGAAAATTCTCAAAAAGAAACGGCTGATGAATTATGGAATGCTATTCAAGCAGGATTGATTTTACCCGTTGGGGATGATTACAAATTCCTGAAAACAAACCGAGAAGCGAATGACTTAAAAATTACTTATAAATTTGCTCACGATCGCATCCAGCAAGCCGCCTATTCCCTAATTCCCCCAGACGACAAGCAAGCGGTTCACTGGAAAGTCGGGCAACTGTTGTTACAAAATACACCGCAACAGATCCTCCAACAAAAGATTTTTGATATTGTCAATCAGCTCAACTTCGGTATTGAAGCAATTGACGTTCAGTTAGAAAAAGATAAACTCGCTCAATTAAATCTGATTGCTGGCAAAAAAGCGAAGGCAGCATCGGCTTATGAACCCGCCGAGAATTACTTAAAAATTGGCAGAGATTGCCTTAGTGCAGATAGCTGGATTCGTCAGTATGATTTAACCTTGGCATTATACGTGGAAGCCGCCGAGGTAGCCAGTTCGTGTGGCAATTTTGAGGAAATGGAGAAATTGGCTTCCTTTGTGCTGCAACAAGCTACTTCGTTGCTGGACAAAGTGAAAGTCTATGAAGTCAAAATCCAAGCTTATACAGCGAAAAACAACCCCCTATCAGCCATTGAAACTGCCCTATCAGTATTAAAGATGTTGGGAACTCGCTTTCCCAAAAAGCCCAATAAAATAGATATCTTACTCAAGCTGGTCAGGACAAAGTTAAGTCTTACAGGCAAACGAATTGAGGACTTAATCAAACTACCAGACATGACTGATCCTTACAAGTTGGCAGCTATGCGGATTTTATCAGATGTATCTGCTGCTGCCTATTTTGCCATACCCGAACTCTTTCCCCTAATTGTGTTTGAACAGGTCAATCTATCGCTCAAATATGGGAATACAGCGATATCTTCCTATGCCTATGCCACTTACGGACTTATTTTGTCTGGGGAAGTTGTAGGAGATGTTGAGTCTGGCTATCAGTTCGGTCAGCTTGCTCTGAAATTGCTCGATAAATTCAATGCCAAAGAGCTCAAAGCTAGAACTGTTTTTATCGTTAATTTATTTATTAAACACTGGAAAGAGCATCTTAAGGAAACCTTAACTCCTTTGCGAGATGCTTACTTGATTGGATTGGAAACAGGAGATTTAGAATACACCGCTTATTCAGCAACCGCCTACACCCACCATTCCTATCTCTTGGGCAAGGAATTGGCAAGTCTGGAACGAGAGATGGCAATGTATAGTAATGCCCTCAGCCAACTGGGACGAGAAACAAGCTTTTATTATATCCAACTCAATCGGCAGGCTGTATTGAACTTGATGGGTCAGGCTGAAGATAAGTGCCGTTTAATTGGTGAAAGCTATGACGAAGACAAAATGCTCCCGATTCATCTTGAAGCCAATGCCCAAAACATTTGCCACTCTCTCTATTTTTATAAAATATTTCTGGGCTATCTATTTCAAGACTATCAGCAAGCTCTTGACTATGCCAGCTTAACTGAAAAAACTCAAGACAGTGCGGTTGGGAGTATTCCTCTCTTGCCTTTCTACAAGTCTCTCCTCTACCTAGCTATCTATCCTGATGCTGCCAATTCTGAACAAAAACGCATCCTTTTAAAGGTAAAATCTAACCTGCAAAATCTCAAGAAATGGGCTGATAAAGCTCCGATGAATCACCTCCATAAATTCTATCTAGTCGAGGCAGAACGGCATCGAGTTTTGGGTGAAAAGACTAAGGCGATCGACTGCTACGATCGCGCTATTGCCTTAGCCAAAGAACATGAGTACCTCAACGACGAGGCTTTGGCTAATGAACTGGCTGCCAAGTTTTACCTCGCTTGGGGAAAAGAGCAAGTTGCCCGATCCTATATGACAAATGCTTACTACTGCTATTTACGTTGGGGTGCAACAGCTAAAATGACAGATTTGAAACGACAGTATCCACAACTTTTAAAGCGTTTTACGACAGCCAATACGTCCATAAATTCGCGCAACAGCCTACCTAATACTTCTGGCAGCACTTCAGGTGAAACTCTTGATTTGGCCGCACTGATGAAAGCATCTCAGGCGATCGCCAGTGAAATTGAGCTGGATAAACTCCTCACGACTTTGATGAAAATCCTGCTGGAAAGCTGCGGGGCGCAAATTGGCTATCTAATTTTAGAGTCTCAAGGACAACTGCGAGTAGAAGCGTCAGGTGAGGCTAACTCAAGTCAGGTGATGGTGTTGCAATCGACTCCAATAGAAACCTGTCTGCCTTTGTCGATTATTAACTATGTTGAAAGGACTCAGGAAGGATTGATTGAAAGCGATGTTGCCCGTGAAGGCAGATTTACCCAAGATGCTTATATCAAAACACAGCAGCCCAAGTCTATCCTTTGCGCCCCTCTGCTGAATCAAGGGCAATTAATTGGCATTGTTTACTTGGAAAATAATTTAGCAGATGGCGTCTTTACACCCGATCGCCTGGAAGTGATTCAATTGCTTTCAAGTCAAGCGGCGATCGCCCTTACTAACGCCAGACTCTACACCCAAGTACAATCGACGCAAAATCGCCTGAATAAATTCCTCAATGCTATTCCCGTGGGCATCTCCGTTCACGACGCCAAAGGACAAATCATCTACACCAATCAAGTTGCCCAGCAGTTACTGAATATTCAAGATTTACCCAAAGTCGAAACCGAGAAATTATCACAAACCTATGGCGTTTATCGCGCAGGCACTGGGGAGATGTATCCAGTCGAACAGCTACCCCTAGTGCGATCGCTTGGCGGTGAAAAAGCTCAGGCAGATGACTTGGAACTGCATCACAGCGACGGGAGCATTTTTGTAGAAGCAACGAGTACGCCAATTTTCGATGAGACGGGTGCTGTAGAGTATGCGATCGCAGCTTTTCAAGATATTAGCGATCGCAAACAGGCCGAAAAAACGCTGATCGAAAATGTCCGCTTAGAACAGGAAATTAGCAATCGCAAAAAAACAGAAGCAGAACTCGAACAAGCAAAAGACGCTGCTGAAGCTGCCAACAAAGCTAAAAGCACTTTCCTTGCCAACATGAGCCACGAATTGCGAACTCCCCTCAACGCCATTCTCGGCTTTTCCCAACTCATGAATCAGGATACAAATCTGTTAAACGAACAAAAAGAAAACCTCAACATTATTCATCGCAGTGGAGATCATTTGTTAACCCTGATTAATCAAGTGCTTGACCTTTCCAAAGTCGAAGCCGGACGCATGACGCTATCAGAAACTAACTTCGATCTTCATCACTTCCTAGGCGATATCGAGGATATGTTTGCATTGAAAGCCAAATCTCAAGGCTTAGAATTACGATTTGAATGTGCTGTCGATCTTCCCCAATATATACGCGCTGATGAAGTTAAGTTGAGACAATTGCTGATTAACTTAATCGGCAATGCCATTAAATTCACCCCTTCCGGGAGCGTGTCTTTAGTAGTAAAGAAATCACAGAAAAATGCCCAAAGTCAAGCTGAAATAGAAATAACAAATAACCCACAATCAACAACCATTACCTTTGAAGTCAAAGATACCGGAGTTGGCATGAAACCAGACGAACTGGAGAAACTATTTCAACCTTTCGTGCAAACGGCATCAGGTCAAAAAGTGCAGCAAGGAACCGGACTAGGACTGACGATTAGCCATCAATTTGTCCGCTTGATGGGAGGTGAAATCACCGTTATCAGCGGCGGCAAAGCTTTCACCCCTGGAATGCCTCTGCGGGAATTATCAGATGATACAACAGCTCAACCGACATCTGGCACAACATTTCAATTTGACATTTCTGTGGGCCTCGCCGATCGCGCAATTGAAAAGCAACCCTACAATCGTCGCGTCGTTGCTTTAGCCCCCAACCAACCCCTATATCGCATCCTAGTAGTGGACGATAAAGATGACAATCGGCAATTGTTAGTTAAACTCCTCAAACCTCTTGGTTTTGAAGTGCAAGAAGCGAGTAACGGTATTGAAGCGCTTGAAATTTGGGATTCCTACTCACCCCATCTCATCTGGATGGATATGCGAATGCCCGTTATAGATGGTTATGAAGCCACGAAACGCATTAAAACCACTATCAAAGGTCAAGCTACTGCTGTTATTGCTTTGACAGCTAGCGTGTGGGAAGAAGAAAAGGCAGTTATTTTATCGGCTGGTTGTGATGATTTTGTGCGAAAACCGTTCCACAAAGAAGTCATCTTTGACATCATGGCTAAACATTTGGGAGTCCGTTATATTTATGAGGAACAACAGCTACCGTCTCCCGCTTCTAATGTGACTGGAGAACCGCTAAATTTCACTTATTTATTAACAGCCATGTCAAAAAAATGGCTGATACAACTGCATGAAGCAGCTCTTGAAGCGGATTCCGAATTAGTGTCTGAACTCCTTGAGGAAATTCCTGAATTCCAGGCTCTAGAACTTCAGACTCTCAGGGGTTGGGTGAATAAGTTTCAGTTTGAGAAGATTCTGGATTTAACTGAACCCTTGGTTGGTGAATGATGATACAGCAGATGGCAGGTTTATGAAGTACACCTGGGATCGCTCCCCGTAGGGAAACGGCTGAGCCTAAGTCCGCCAGGGAATGAATTCCCCCTCTTATAGCGAAAGTCCTCGCTATGAGGACTGAAGAACTCATTAGTCCTCTTAAGAGGACTTTCACTTTGAGGCTGGGAATTCATTCCCTGCCGGACTATTAGTTGTATGTTAAGTTGACACGAGTGGGCATGGTGCCGTGTCCCTACTGCACTTCATAAACCCGGTTTCTTGGGTCAGATTGCGTAAGCCCCGTTTATCCTATTTGATAACACGCGGTTGATTCTGTTCCATCATTGACTTTAATGCCGACTGTTTTAAGTCTGTAAGGTCGCGGATGGTAATTGAGCAACCGTCTCCCAATTTAACAGCAGTGAAATAATAGCATTTAGCCAGGTAATCACTTTCTAGATGAACCTCTCCTTCCAGCGATTCTCCCGTCTCAACAACTTCTACTAATAAATCAAACAATCCTGGACTCAATTGATTGAGCAGTTTTCTCAGCAGGGGTTCGCCCGCGAGTTCTGTTCGTTTTTTCCCTAAGAGTCTGGCAAAGACAGGGTTAACTACCAAGCAGCGAAAATCTTCAATTTCTCCAGCAATATCGCCCCTCACCGCCTCCACCGCAGCTATTCCATCCAGAGATGAGTTTAGCAAATTTGCCAGCATGGCGCGAGATTGGTAGGCAATTTCTGCGGTTTGCTGGTGCCGCGAGATTGCTTCTTTAAGCTGGCGTTTTTGGTGCTGGATAGTGACCTGAGTTTCGAGGCGAACTAGCAATTCTTCCGGCTCAAAAGGTTTAGAGATGTAGTCAACTCCCCCTACCTTAAAAGCTTTAACTTTATCAAAAACTTCGTTCAACGCACTGAGGAAAATAATGGGAATGTCTGATGTTTCTTCGTCGGCTTTCAGGGTTGAGCAGACTTGATAGCCGTCCATGTCTGGCATTTTAATATCCAGCAAGAGAACATCGGGGGGATGATTGCGAACTGTCCTCAAGGCCATCGCACCATTGGTGACGCAGCGAACTTTATACCCCTCCTTAGTGAGAATTTCGGTTAGAAAACGCAGATTTTCTGGGAGGTCATCAACAATTAAAATGTTGCCTTTGCCAGTTTCTAATTGATGTAGGTCACTTTCTCCTACCTTAGCGTTCGCGAACCGACGATCGCCTTTTGCATTGGCGATCGCAGTTTTGGTGCTTTGCTTCTCTAGCAGAGAGCGAAAGTTATTCTTAGTAACTTTTTCCCCCATTACCTCTGAAAGGCGCTGCCACAGGATGGCTGCTAAATCTTTGATATGTCCTATGCTCAGGTACAAGCTGTCAGCAATGACACTATAAGTTGCGTTTTCCCAAGCAGCTTTTAAGATTTCTTTTTCAAGCAAACTTAACGTTTTACTGGTCTGGGACTCTAAGGCTGATTCGAGAAATTCTAGGGCTTGTTCAAAAGTCATATACAAATCAATCTCATCGGGTAAGGTTTTTCAGTTTTGCACCCTAGCTTTGAGTTATACAATGTACTAAGTCGGTGGAGAAATTCCTAATAGCTATTATGACAGACTTATTGACTATTACGCTCCGGGGCGATCGCCCCCGATACTCATTTTACCTTGTCGAAGCAAAAGTAGCGGTCGCCCGCCTAATTCTTTGTGAGGGCGATCGGCTTAAACCCTTGTCAGCACAAGGCTTTTAAGTTGCTTGTCACCCGTCAGGGCATATGCTCTGTGTCAAGCCTTGTCTTTATCCACAAGACAAGGCTTAATTATTTTTTTTGTATAATAAACTACGCCGATTAGCGCCGACTATCGCTTAAATTTACGTATTATTACTGATGTCTTTTAGCGCGTGATATTGTATTCACTCAAAAATATGCCAATTAGGCAAAGATCCGACTTTTCCGACTTTACGATCCGACTTTTCCGACTTGTTTTATGCCGCCATACTAAACATACTATTGAATAGCATCTACCAAAAGACATAGAACAGTACCAGTCATGCTGTCGATCAGCTCTATCTAAAGATAGATAGTACAACCAGGGCGTCCGACTTTTCCGACTTTACGAGCCGACTTTTCCGACTGACAGGGGCGGGGGAGGGGAGCCCGGATACAGACATGGAAAGGATGCAGCCTCAAAAACAGAGCAACTGAATCCAATCTTTATCCGCATAAATACTCAGACCACACTGAGCTAGATGTTTGCGGGATGGGGGTGCAACGAAAAAAGCAACAGAGGAATGTTCCTTCACCTTTATCTTTCACCACTTTTAAAATCATGTCAAATTCTCAATCTGTTATTGCAAAAGACATTCGGTATTGTCCAGAAGATATAGAGAAAGCTTTTTGGCAGCTATGGCAGCAGAATCGAGATTATCTTTACCGTTGCTGTCTCAGGTGGATGGGGGGGAATCCTACTGATGCTGAAGAAGTGCTCAGTCGCGCCATGCTCAAAGCTTGGAATAAATTACCAGACTATGCCGAAAAAATCTCAAACCTCCGAGCTTGGCTCACCCGCTTAACCCATAATCTGTGTATAGATATACACCGAGAACGTCGCCGGAAAGCAATGCAGATGGAGGATATTGAAGAAGTAGCTGCTACAGGAAATTCAGCAGTTATTTCTGGTTTGAACTCTCCTGAAGAAGCACTTCTACATCATGAGTTGGGACAGTACATTCGCCGCGCTATTGATTCTCTTCCTTCTCGATTACGCAATCCGTTTATCCTGCGTTACTGCCACCAGATTGCCTATCAAGATATTGCCCAACAACTTGCTCTCTCGCTCAATAACGTTTACAAGCGCATCCAACAGGCACGAGAACTTCTGCAAAAGCGTTTGAGCAGGTATTTGTCAGGGTTGGATGATACTTTGTTAGATTCCTCCGAGTCGTCTAAAAAGGGGGACGTTGCCTTTAGCAGCGATGATTTTGCTGTAGGGGTAGTGCCCCAGTGCCTACCCCGTCAAGATTGTGGGGCGATCGCGGGTGAGGCGATCGCGGTTGGGCCGATCGCGGTTGGGCCGATCGCGGGTGGGCCAATCGCGGGGGAATTGCCCCGACAATTCGATGAAACGATCGCATCCGACTCGATCGCCCCCATCCCTCAAAACAGTAGCGAGACAATAAATTATCAGGTAACAGCAATATGTCTAGAAACACTGCACTCCGGGTGGTATCCCTCACTCAGTCCTCTGGGGTGGAGTTGAATGCTTACCTGGTTCTAGACGAAAAGCCAGCCCGAATTGACCAGAAGCTGAAAACATTAAGCGAGTACGTGCAGCAGTATCCTTCGGGATGGAAGAAACGGTTGGAATTGGCGAATCTGCTGTATGCAATGGGTCATATCGAGCAGGCGGTTGAGGAGTACCGCCAAGTGATCGATCGGCAGCAACCATTGATTGGCGTGCGGTTGCAGTTGGGGAAACTCTTGCAGCTTATGGGACGAGAGGTTGAGGCCATAGCGGTTTATGAAAGTGCCTCGGCCCATGCACGCAATGAGGCGACTCGACAGCATATCAGCGGATCGATCGCACTCTGTAGAAATGACACTCAGGCAGCGATACTGGCTTTTGAGTCGGCGGCTTCCCTAGAACCAGATAATGCGGCTCACTGGCTGGCCTTGGGGCAGGTGCAAATGGGGAGAGGGGATGCGGTTGCAGCTTTGCGAGCGTTCGATACGGTTTTGTCACTGAACCCGGATGATGTTGTAGCGCTGATTGACAGCTACGACGCGAGTCAGGCGGTGGGGAATGTGCGCCAAGCGCAGCGGCGGTTGAGCAAAGTGCTAGAGGTTGCTGCGGGTGATTTCCGAGCGCTCAAACGACTGGCGGATACTCGTTGCCGGATCAGATTGGTATCGGGTGAGGAGGGCAAACAGACTAAAAAGATAATTAGTTCTGTGCTGCAACTGGCTCCTGATGCGGCGGATGCCCGCGAGTTGCTGGCATATTATCACGTTTTCCGGGGGGAGTCGGCTAACGGGGTTGGGGTGTTGGAACGGTTTACTGAGGAACACCCCAATCATCCGAGGGGTTGGTATTCCTACGGGCGGTGCTTGTTCCATACGGGGGAATATCAGAAAGCGGCCGAGGCGATGCTGAAGGCTTATCGTCTGTATCCCCAGGATTGTGAAATTTATCGGGCGTTGTGCGAGATTTTGCCTTTAGCCTCTCCCCCAGTTCCTCAAGATCCCCCCCAGCCCCCCTTAACAAGGGGGGAGCTAGAGCAGGCAAAGTCTTCTAATTGCAAGGGGGGAACTCCTCTGGAAGTCCCCCTTTTTAAGGGGGATTTAGGGGGATCTCACCGTCAAGTCACCCTGGCATCAATAGTAGAAGAGATGCTCGATCGTTTTCCCCAACGCTGGAGTGTTTGGACGACGGCGGGGCGGGTGTTGGTGGAAAGTTTTCAGGAAATCGATCGGGGGTGTGCTGTCTCTGTGCGGGGGACGCAACTTGAACCGCAGTTACCTGATGCTTGGTTTGGTCATGGGCGGGTGTTGGCGCTGGCGGGGAAACAGCGGGAAGCGGTGGAGGCTTTGGCGCAAGGATGGCAGTTGTTACCGGAAGAGGGGGGTTATCTGCAATCTGTATCTGCTGCGGTGTGGCTGGGGGAGAGTTATCGGGTGCTGGGGGATGAGGTGGCGAGTCGGAAATGGTTGGAAAAGGCTTGTCAGTCCCAGGAATTGATGGAGTTTGACCCGGCGATGGCTGGTTACTGGCAAGGGAGGGCGTTGTTGGGCTTGGGGGATGTGACGGAGGCTGTGGAGGCTTATCGAAGTGCGCTGAGTCGGCGGTTGCTATACCCTTTTCGCGGGGAGGTTGAGGAGGCTGTGAAACGGTTGAAAGGTAAGAGGCGAAAGGGCGATCGGGCTAAAGCGTAGATCCTTGACTTCTTACGGAAGTCGGGGATCTGAACCTCTCAGAGTGCATTGAGTTGGGAAAAAACAGCCTCTAACTCGAAAAATTCAGAAATTGACCTCTGGATTCGTCTTATAGGTGTAGAGACAAAAATCAAGTTTCGTCTCTACAGAAAGCACAGCAAATTTATCTAAAGAAGGAGAAAAATAATGTTTAGATTTCGTGGTTTCTAAAAGTAAAAATCAATTCTGAGCGAAAATTCATCAGTCATTGAAAATAGATGTAGGGTAGGCACTGCCGTCAGCGCCTACCCTACATTTTTTGTTGCTGACCTCAACTTAATGACAAAACCTGGTGTAATGGGTGGAAATTATAGTTCTTGTACTGAGGGGTGCATTGAGATCGGAAAAAACTGCCTCTAACTCTAAAAATTCAGAAATGGTTTTCTAGTTTCGTCTAGTAGATGTAGATGAAACGAAAGGGTTGTATATTATGACACGAGATGCACAAGGTGGGGAAATCTGGCACAAAGACCAGCCTAATAATGTAGCTGGGATCGAGTATGTTGAATATCAAAATTTTGGGAGTGGTAATGATGTGAAGGTAATGTTGAGTACAATGCCCAGGACGGCCAATTACGTGAAAGACGATCAACTCACGATTAATGCAAAAAGTACAATAAACAACAATTCACAGTGGGCTGTTAAGGTAATAAGGGTAGATGGACCAATGAACTATTTATGTCGATTTGTTTGAAGGAGAGCGATCACCTTTTTTTAAAAGTGATCGCTTTTTGATTCAGCTACAGACAAAAGGGTGCGATCGCGGTTGATATAGCTTGAGAATGATGATGGGCGCTCGCTTTTCAGAATGATTGCTAGCAAATCAGGGGCGCAATTGCCCCTCTTTTTGATTAAAGGCACGCGATCGCTTTATTAGCTACGTTTCTTGATGGGACAAAAAATTCTCGTGCTTAAGCCTGGTTTCCTAGAGTGCATCAAGTTAGGAAAAAAAGCCTCTAACTCAAAAAATTCAGAAATTGACTTTGGGAATCGTCTTAATAAGAGAACACCAGAAATGGTTTACTTACACAATTCACTTAGGAGAACTTATGCCAGTTGAAGTAAAACTTCCAATCAAAGAAGTCGATCTGCAAAAAACCACTGATATCCTTACAGATGCTCTGGGAGATATAACGAAAGGTCTTAGCGAAGCACTGAGCCGAAATGATTTCACCTTCGTAATTCGTAACAATACAGAGTGGACACTAAAACGCACTGGGGCTGTTAACGATTCCTCTTCTTGGCCGTTCGAGGATATTGAACCCAAGATGATAGATATCAAACTAATGTCAGCCAAGAGCTTTTCATTTGCTGCAAAATACGCTTTGCCGCACCGCGAAATTGTAATCGGTGCATCGTATCCATTGATAGGTTATAAGAAGATAGCTATGGAATGGAGTGCGGATGCGAAAAAAACCTGGGACAATATGGATGATGGCATGGATAAGTCCGCTGACAGCAACCGCGCTTACATAACCGAAGCAAAGGGCAAGTTGATCTGGATTTTTGAAATTAATGGGTAAGAGGTACAAGTCAAAGTTTTTTAGGTTTTGTCAAGAGCATATATAAAGCTCTTAAAAAATCTGAAAAACTGGTTCACCTTTCATAAATCTGAGTTCGCACAAGAGCGGACAACCGTATAACTCAGGGTCAAGCCTTGTCTTATGGATAAAGAAAAGGCTTGATAGTTTTTATTCATATAAAGTAAAAATATCCGCCGATTAGCACAGACACTTCGATTAATTGTCCGTATTATTACCGATGTCTTTTAGCACGTGATCTTGTAGTCAGTCACTCAGAAATATATCAATTAGGCAAAGATCCGACTTTTCCGACTTTACGATCCGACTTTTCCGACTGACAGGAGCAAGGTAGGGCAGTCATGATAGAGACATAGAAAGGATGCAGCCTCACAAAAAGAGCAACTTAATCCAATCCAAACCTGGATAAATGCTACGTCAAAGTATAAATCGTGCCTGTAGACAAACTCCCATAACTCATGGAACTGATTTGGTTCTTTAAAACCCTCAACAAATACATTGCCTCCTACAAAGGGCAATTCATTTTACTCTTTATCTGCCTGATATTCGACGCAGCCTTTGATTCAGTCTTCCGAGCCAGCTTAAAATTTATCATCGATGCCGCCATCGTTCCCCAAAACTATAGTCTTCTGGTTCTAATCCTGTCATTGCTAGTTGTCGGAGCAATTCTATATGCCTGCATCGGCTTGCTAGGAATTTTCCTAGGAGCGCGTTTGGGCATTTTAATCACCAACAATATCCGACACTCTCTATTTGAGCATCTCCAAAGCCTTTCAATGGAGTTTTTTGGACGGCGTTCAGCCGGGGATATTGTCAATTGTCTAATTGCCGATGTCCAAAAGGTGGAAAATGGTGTAATTACAATGGGGCTGACAGTCGTTGTTTTAGAACTGTCTAACTTCCTGTTTTCTCTGGTTTTCCTCTTCCTCCTCAACTGGCAATTAGCCCTGCTGAGTTTAATCGGTTTAACTATCTGTACCATTGCCCCAGCAAAAATTGCCAGCCTTGCCACCGAAGTCGGCTATAAGTTGCTGCAAAAAGAAGGACAGATTGCCAGCGTTATCGAAGAGAATATCCTCTCGCAAACCGTTGTCAAGATATTCGGGCTGGAAAACCAAATGACTGAGGATTTTGCCACCGATTTGAATGACTTAAAACAGGTTTATGTCCGCGCAACCTTTCTCTCATACTTAGTGCAGAAAGCTCCCATGATTGGTTTTGTCCTGACGCAGCTTATCGTTTTAAGTATCGGTGCTGTCATGACATACCAGAATATCATTTCCGTAGGCACCCTTGCCTCCTTTCAAGTTTTAATGCTAGGATTGAATCTCAATATCCTCGGTTTAACTTCGTCACTGCCTGCATTTATCGATGGAGTAGCAGGGCTGCAACGCATCAGCGATATCTTATTACAAACTCCGGCGATTCAGGATGCACCGGGTGCGATCGATTTACCTCACTTTTTCAGCGATATTAACTTTGACAATGTTACCTTTAGCTACTCGCAAGATAGAGGAGGAGTTCAAAATCTATCCCTGAAGATTCGCCAAGGAGAATTCGCGGTATTTGTCGGTGAAAGTGGAGCAGGAAAAAGTACAATTGTCAACTTGCTGACGCGATTTTATGACCCGGATAAAGGACGCATTCTGTTTGATGGAATTGATTTGCGTCATGCCACAGTACGCTCCCTCCGTTCTCAAATAGGACTGGTTTCTCAGGATGTAATTCTGTTTAATTGCTCCGTGCGGGAAAACATCCGCATGGGCTATCTAGAAGCCACTGACGAACAAGTCGAAGCCGCAGCCAAAGCCGCCGAGATTCACAAATTTATTTTGTCCTTACCCCAAGGCTACGACACACCTGTTGGTGACAGGGGCGGACAGTTATCAGGGGGACAACGGCAAAGAATCGCTTTAGCTAAAGCCTTGGTGAGAAATCCAGCAATTCTGATTCTCGATGAAGCCACATCCGCCCTCGACCCCGCCACAGAAGCCGAAATCCTCGCCACCATCGATCGCATTACCAAAGAACGCACGGTGATTTTGATCGCCCACCGCATGGCCCATGCCTTGCGTGCGGATGTCATGTACGTGCTGGAAAACGGCAGCTTGGTTGTTAGCGGTTGACACACTGATTTGACCTGTACTGAATATTTTGGAGTTAAAAATTATGACCGGCACAAATGATTACAAATGGCTAATCCCCTCTTCTCATAACCTAGGCTCGAAATCTCTTGAAGAAGAGAAAGCTCTCTGGGATAAAAACCACGAAGATTATACCAACACCTCTTTCAGCATCACCCAAGACCCCAAAATCTGCAAAAACTTAATCCGTCCAGAGCGTTCTCCCGGCTATGATATTCCCAACTCGCCTGATATCAAAGTCCTAATTCCCGGTTGCGGCTCGGAAATTTATCTTCAGAAAACCTTACTAGAATTTTGCCCCCAAATTGGACAAATCTACTGTACCGATTTTTCCAAAACAGCTATTGAAAAAGCACAAGCAGACTGGAAAACAGCAGATGGAGATTCCCGACTCAACAATCAGCAAATCGTGTTTGAGGAAGTTGACTCCACGCGAATCACCGAACTAAAACCGGAGTGGAACGATAAATTTGATTACGTCCTCCTTGTAAATTCCGTGGTTTCCAGTGAGGATAAAACCAACCGCGAGATGATACGGTAATTTGGAAAAGTTCTCAAGCCAGGTGGCAAGATATACGGATATTCCAACCACGTTATCCTTCTTAGAAATTGCCTATTTTAGTCGCAAACACGCTCACTGTGTTACAGAGGGATTTATCGATGTCTACGGCAATAAAGTTTGGGATGCTGAGTGGCAAAATGCCCAGATTTATTACACTCCCTTGCGGTTAAATCGCATCTTTAAAGAAGCGGGATTAAAACAACTCAGTTTGGAGATGCAGTTTTTGGACTATGAGCCTTTTGTTTCCATGTTTAAAGAGATGATAGATCGTGACGACCCGGATATCTTGCTCTGGCATTTTCTAGTTCGTTATGAAAAATAGGACTTAGGCATTTGGGCGAAGCATCTCGCTTGATGCTTCGTTTCACTAACCATGACACATCGGCTTTGCGTAAGTAGGGACACGGCATTGCCGTGTCCCTATTGAAAAAAACCCGCCGACAAAACTGTCAGCGGTGAGTTGTGGTTGAGGTCAAACTCTAGAATCTGGAAATTAACAGAGTCGAGAAGTACGATCGCGCGCTTGAAGAGAAATGTATCGAAATAGAAACGCGATCGCAATTTTATTTGTTCTACCCTCCGATAACTCCCCACCTCCAGATGGTTTTCCAACTACGCTTCAACTATCAGAGTAATGTTTTCCAGTCTCACGACGCGAACCACATCACCCGGTTTCAAAGTTATTTTTCGATCGCACTTAGCGGGCCACCAACTACTTTGGAAGCGGACAAGGCCGCATTTATTAGGCCGAATTTCTTCTTCTACAATCGCTTTTTCCAAATAGCTGACAGTCATCATTCTTGGCTCCTCATAAAAAATTTTTCGTAACGTTCAGATGCGAACGACTGATAGTTATAGTCTCTAACCGCTTAATTTTTAACTAAGGTTCAACGATTAGAGTAATGTTGTCAATTCCTACTACCTCAACCAAGTCACCGGGTTTAAAAGTGAGATCTCGCTTGCACTTGGCAGGCCACCAACTGTTCTGGAAGCGCACGCGGCCGGACTCTTGAGGGCGAATTTCTTCATCGACGATCGCTTTTTCGGAATTGTCAAAATTCATGATTGCTCACTCCCGATTGTAGATTTGCCTTAACTTTCAGAATCGATCGAAAACGACGCTGCAACGATCAAAGTAATATTTTCAATCCCCACGACGCGAACCACCTCACCGGGTTCAAAAGTCATGTCTCGATCGCACTTCGCCGGCCACCAACTGTTTTGGAAACGAACGCGGCCGCATTCTTGAGGGCGAATTTGTTCATCCACGATCGCTGTTTCAACATCGTTAATAGACATAGCTGCTTTCTCCTGAATATAAACTCGACTCGTCGATCGGCGTGTAAGTTAGAAGCTTGTTTGTCAACTTCCCCTCGACACTCAACAGTATCCCCCACCAACCTCGGCCGTGTCAGTCGGGAAAAGTCCATACAAGTCCACTGTTTGAGCGTGTAAGCGAGTCGGAAAAAGTCTGTTAAAGTTGTGTCAGATGGGTAACGCTAAACCTGGTGACTAAATGGAAGCCGATCGCGCACTGGATTTTACCAACTCGTTACTTGTGGCTCGAAACCTGAAAACTCTCGACAACCTTGACAGCGCTATCTTTCGCGAAGCATGGATCGGGGTGCAAGGCAGGACGTACCAACAGGTTGCAGATAGTGAAGGGTATGGAGTAGGGACTGTTAAGGATGCCGCCTCTAATTTGTGGAAGCGGCTTTCAGCGCTGTTTGGAGAAGGCGAAAAAATTAAAAGAGACAACCTTCAAGCGGTTGTAGAACGGTATTGGCGCAGCTACTCGAAACTTGAACCGCAGTCGGGACAAATTGTTCCGGCCCAAGTGCCTAAACACCCCGATGCGGAATTGGAGATCGAAAACCCGAACTTTTTGGGCAGGGAAGCGGCAATCGCCGATCTCAATACTCTTGTCGTCCAAGGTGCAAAAGTGATTGTCATCCAAAGTGCCGGCGGTATCGGCAAAACGACTTTGGCCAGAGAGTATCTCAAATCTCAAGGGTTCGATCGGGTAATTGAACTGTTGATGGCAAAAGAGACAGAGAATATCACAGCCTTGGAAAGCGCGATCGAAGAATGGCTCAAGCAAGACTTTCAGGAAGAACCCGGGCCCGACTTTGGCGTCACCTTGGGACGGCTGAAGCGGCAGCTTCAGACTCACAAAGTCGGCGTATTAATTGACAATTTGGAAGCTGCACTCGACGGACAAGGTAAGTTTATTGAACCGCACCGGCTTTACGTGGAACTGTTGCGAGTTTTGGCTGATGCAGCGGTGCAGTCGGTAACGCTGATTACCAGTCGCGATCGACTGTGCGATTCAGACGTAACCGTCGAACACTACCTGCTTCCGGGATTAGAGGTAGAAGTTTGGCAGCAATTTTTTAGCTGTCGCAACATCAATATAGATGATGTCGCCCTCAAGGAAATGCACAAAGTTTACGGCGGCAATGCTAAAGCAATGGGCATTATTTGCGGCACGATCCGAGAAGATTTTGACGGAGATATGGCTGCTTACTGGCTGGAAAACAGCGAAGATCCGCTCGTTGAAACTGACTTAAAAAATTTAGTTACCAGTCAATTCAACCGCCTGCAAGAACTCGATTCGGAAGCCTATCAACTCCTCTGTCGCTTGGGCTGTTACCGCTATCAAGACGTGCCGACAGTCCCTACTGACGGACTTTTGTGTTTGCTGTGGGACGTGCCCGAAGCCGGACGCCGACAAATCATTAAATCGCTGTTGCACCGATCGCTAGTCGAGTCTCAGAAGGGCGAATACTGGCTGCATCCAGCAATTCGGGAAGAAGCTGTCGATCGGGTCTCGCCCGGAGACTGGGAAACTGCAAACCGCAAAGCAGCCGAGTTCTGGAGCGAGAGTGTTGAAAATATAGAGACTGTAGAAGATGCGCTGAAAGCTTTTGAAGCTTGCTATCATTATGTGGCAATTAGCTGTTTCGAGCAGGCCGCTAGCGTCATCATCAAAAAAATCAATATCCAGTTTGCCAAAGATTACAATATCGGTAGAGCGCTCTACAAATTAGGTTTCTTGCAGCCAATAATTTCAGCAACTACTCGCATCGTCAACAACGTGACTTCTGATTATTATTTGAGCGGTTTATACAGTCTTTTAGGGATTTGTTATCGGATCTTGGGCGAAATCAATCAAGCCATAGAATGCCATCAAATATCAGAAATAAAAGCCACTAAGTCTTTGCAAATTATAGCGAAAAGCAGCGAACCTGAAAACGGCAAACAAGCAAATCTGGAATTTTGGAAAGTTAACGCTGCAATTAATATAGGTTTTTGTCAAATAGAAATGCGGGAATTGGAATCAGCTATGGAGATATTTGTCAAGCTGAAAAATTCGCGGGATGAAATCGGGAGTAATAGCTATTCGCTCGATGTCGGGTTAGCTTTCCTCAACTCCTGTGTCGGAGCGAAAAAAGAGGCGGTGAAACTCGCCGAAAAACTTTATGCCGATCGGGAAAACAGTCAGTTGGTGGGTACGGGATACAAGTTAGTTTTTCTCGCCGCCACCTATCAAAACCTGGGAGAGACAGAGAAAGCTTTGAGCTTGTACCGCCAAGCGATCGCGATCGCCGACCAAAACCAGTACACCACCATCAAAGCCAAAGCTCTCAGCAGTATCGCCGCGCTGTACCGAGAACGGGGAGAATTCGATCGAGCCCAGCAGCACCATGCAGAAGCAATAGAAATACTCGATCGAGCTAGCGCTAAATTAGACCGAGCCGAAGCTTGCTATCAACTAGCACTGACAGAACAAAAACTTGGTAACATCGAGAAAAGTCAAGAAAATTTTGACCGCGCCATTCAACTGTTTAGCGAAATGGACGCCAGCAAACAAGTAGAAAAAGTACAGTTAGCAGTGACAAAAAAAACATAAACAATACCTAATTAATCGCTCGACAAATCAGAAAATAGATACAATAAATAAATGAGAGAACAACCATAAACTTTGTAGATATGAAACTAAAACGATTGGGACACGTAGCCGTCTGCGTGCAAGACTTAGAGAAGTCAGCAGAATTCTACCGCAACTTGGGTATGGAGTTAGTCTGGAAAGATGCAGACTGGGCTTATTTGAAAGCAGGAGAGGACGGATTGGCGCTGTTGAGTCCGAGTTACGACCAAGCAGGGCCGCATTTTGGGTTTGTATTTGACGATCGTACTGAAATGGAATCCGCCTACGAACAACTCAAAGCCGATGGTGTTTCCGTCACCCGCATTCACGAACACCGCGACGGTACTGCATCTTTTTACGGCAGAGACCCCGACGGGAACGGCTTCGAGTATCTTTACGAACCGGCCTGACGATTCTAGGGCTTGCGAATCAAAACCCAAGAAACCGGGTTTTTAGCGGTTTCTGCGAGTTATAGCGCGTCTTCTCGACAAAAACCCGGTTTCTGACCGCGTGCGCGAACTAAATTAAGTAAGCGCCCAGAAAAAAATAGAATACCCAGATACCCGGTTTGGCGTTCCTTCTTCCGTTCCCGGAACCTCCCTGCAACTGCCCGAATAATGTGAGGTACTCACACCGACGCTTCTCAAGTAAGGTGCAGACTCTGAATCCGAACTATATCCACAACTTCCGAAAATCGGCTCGATAATCTAAAATCTAAAATCTAAAATCTAAAATCCTCATGTTGCAGAGAATACAAGTCAGAAACCGCTGGAAATTCATCTTCAAACCCTGGGAAGAAGCAGACCCTTGGCTGTTCGCCGCTTGCATCGCCCTCACCATCTTCGGGGGAATCATGATCCGCAGCGTCGAAATCAACCAGGGGCTGATCGACTGGTGGCGGCACTGGGTAACTGGGGCAGTCGGTTTGTTCCTCGCCATCATCATTTCCCGCTGCCGTTACCAAATACTGATTGAGTGGAAATGGCCGATTTACATACTAATCAATTTGTCCCTGATCGCAGTGCGGTTTATCGGTACTACAGGACTCGGGGCCCAGCGGTGGATCAACATCGGCGGCTTTTACCTGCAACCGTCAGAATTTGCCAAAGTAGGCATGATTGTCACTTTAGCAGCTCTCCTGCACGACAAGACTGTCCCCACGGTGGGTAATATGTTGAGGATGCTGGCGATTATGGCTGTACCCTGGGGATTGATCTTTGCCGAACCAAATTTAGGTACTTCCTTAGTCTTCGGCGCGATCACAATGGGGATGTTTTACTGGGGTAATGTCAATCCCGGCTGGCTAATATTGCTATTCTCTCCTCTAATCTCTGTTCTCCTCAATAACCTGTCTACACCGATTTGGATAGCCTGGGTGGTTCTTGCGGGTATTATCGCTTGGCGAACCCTGCCTTGGCCCTGGTTGGGGACTTTCGGTGCTGTGTTGGTGAACGTTGTTTCGGGACACGTCGGACATCTTTTTTGGAATGTGCTCAAGGATTATCAAAAAATGCGCCTGACAGGGTTTTTAAACCCCGAGAAAGACCCTTTAGGCAGCGGATATCACTTGATTCAATCTCGGATTGCTATTGGCGCTGGGGAACTGAAGGGCCGGGGTTTGTTTCAGGGAACGCAAACTCAGCTTAACTTTATTCCCGAACAGCATACGGACTTTATCTTTTCAGCTATTGGCGAAGAATTGGGTTTTATTGGCTGTATTGGCGTGTTGTTGGTGTTCTGGATAATTTGTTTCCGGTTGGTGACGATCGCTCAAAGTGCTAACGATAATTTTGGTTCTTTGTTGGCGATCGGCGTACTGTCAATGTTGATTTTTCAGGTGTTCGTAAATATTGGGATGAACATTGGCTTGGCTCCGGTTACGGGCATTCCCCTGCCTTTCCTAAGTTACGGGAATGCCTCGCTGCTGAGTAATTTTCTCGGCCTGGGACTGGTGGAGGCGGTGGCAAGCCAGCGACAGCGCAAGAAGCGTTGGAATTAGGTGATTGGTAATGGGTAATGGGTTTTGGGAATGCGATCGCCCTTTTGATTTCTTTCGAGAGATTCTGCGGGCGATCGCATTTTTTTGCGATCGCCCGCATCTAAATTTTACGCTTCCTGAGCCGAGCCTTGATGACTGGCAATTTTGATAAAATTTTTGTGGGGCGCGCACGAGAACCCGCCCCCAAATAAAATTTAGAGGCCCAACAGCTTAAATAAATCAACTTAATCTGGGGGGGTGACAAAGAGGTCTACGAGATAGACTGTATAAGGGTTGAAGCCCGCATACCTTGTTGGTAAAAGCGGC
>NZ_JAUBSX010000090.1:0-29771 GCF_036704885.1 Microcoleus sp. F4-D5
TAGTCTGGGCATCGATCTGTTCTACCTTCTACATCTACATATAAATGGTAGCTCTATTCACGCCCAAGTGTACTAGTCTTCCGGTCAGCGCATGACCAAGCTCGTGAACTAAAGCCGTTACTAACGTATCTTTTTCGGCTTTGCCAGTTGTACTGATGTAACTTGCATTGTTCAACTCTGCCAAATCAATTTCCAGTCTGCCCGTGCTAGCATAAGCCTGAAAAACAGTCGGCACGAATTGTATGTCTATTATGTTCCCGGCATTAATCCAATTGTCGAACATAGTCTTAGCTGTGGACGAACCGTCGTATGCTGTCTGCAAAGCGGCAAGGATCTGTGCCTCTTCGGCGGCACTAAAACCCGTGAACGTCGTCTTTTGAGAAAAAGTCCAAGCCATAATTTTTATTTGCGAAGGTTTTTAATTCGGTATTGATCGAGGGTAAATAGGCCTTTGAGATCGAGAACGCTTTCGTAGCGGATCTCAGTCGTTTCTGACGCGAAAAATTGGTCGATGAGAGCCTTGGTAAGATCGGTATATCCGCTCGCTCCCCGCCCAACGGCGGAGTTAAGAGCGGAGGCCACCATCCCGGAAAAAGGACCGCGTGTGCTTTGCGACGCATTGCTAAACAGCCAAAAGATTTCTGGTGGCAAGCGCTTTGAAATACTGGCTTTGCCTGCCAACCGGGCTTCTGGAGACGGCACCACCAGCACAGAGTCCGTGTAATCTTGTACAAATTGCCAGAAGATGGGCTCATCAATCGGAAGCAGAGGATTGGTGGGCGAGGCACGTATGCCCGACATCAGTACCTGATCGAGCAGAAACTGTCGTTCGTTCCACAGGAACACCGCACGCACAACGAGCGTGGGCGAACGGCTGAACGTGAGTTTTACCCAAGGACTATCCAAATGCCTGGTACCATTAGATTGTGTGCGCTCTAAATTGAACGGTGCTACGATTGGCGCAGTCTTGACCAGCCGACGGTAAACGAAAAAAAGCTTGACTTCAGGAGAACTTTTCAAATCTCCGTTGCACTGCGATATTTCGTCAATCTTGGCAGAGACGTGTTTGGAAATGGTAGTCACATAGTTCTTGAAAGGTGAATCCTGCAAAGTGTCAACGGACGTGCCAGAAATCTGCCTCCCGCCCGTTTCGTCGATACTCTGAATTGAAGTTTGCACATTTTGGCAGTTCTGCTGAGAGTACGTGCTTTTGATAGCAAGTACGTTGATTAGTAAGGAGGCCATAAGTATTATGGCGATCTTGTGAGATCGAATTCTTAAATTGAGTGGCATCATGAAACTCTTCCCTCAACTTTCTTGTCCAAATCAACGTCTAACACGTCTTAACTTAGCTATTTGAGAAAAAGAAGTGTTGCAATGAACTAATTTAAGGATCGCTGCTTCTTCGGCAGGAATAAAACCAGTTAACGTCGTCTTTTGAGAAAAAGTCCAAACCATGATTTTTTTCCTTAGTGAAGTCGGTTAACCCGGTATCGATCGAGGGTGAATATGTCTTTGAGATCGAGCGCGCTTTCGTAGCGGATCTCAGTCGTTTCTGACGCGAAAAATTGGTCGATGAGAGCCTTGGTAAGCTCGGTATATCCGCTTGCTCCCCGCTCAAGGACGGATACAAGAGCGGATTTCGCATGCCTAGAGAAAGGAATGCGTGTGCTTTGAAACGCATGGCGAAACAGCCAAAGGATTTCTGGTGGCAAGCGCTTTGAAATACTGGCTTGGGCAGCAGGCCGGGCTTGAGACGGTACAACCAGCACAGAGTCCGTATAATCTTTTACAAATTGCTCGAACATGGGCTGATCGATCGGAACCATAGGATTGGTGGGCGAGGCACGTATGCCCGACATCAGTGCCTGATCGAGCAGAAACTGTCGTTCGCTCCAGAGGAACACGGCACGCACAACGAGCCTGGGCGATCGGCTGAACGTGAGTTTTACCCAAGGACTATCCAAATACCTGGTATCATTAGATTGTGTACGCTCTAAGTTGAACGGCCCTTCAATTGGCGGACTCACGGATGTGACCAGCCGACGGTAAACGAAAAAAAGCTTGACTTCTGGAGAACTTTTCAAATCCCCGTGGCACTGAGCCATTCCGTCAATCTTGGCCCTGACGTGTTGGGAAATTGTAGTTGCATAGTTCTTGAAAGGTGAATCCGGCAAACTGTCAACGGACGTGCCAGAAAACTGCCTCCCGCCCGTTTCGTCGATACTCTGAATTGAAGTTTGCACATTTTGGCAGTTCTGCTGAGAGTACGTGCTTTTGATAGCAAGTACGTTGATTAGTAAGGAGGCCATAAGTATTATGGCGATCTTGTGAGATCGAATTCTTAAATTGAGTGGCATCATGAAACTCTTCCCTCAACTTTCTTGTCCAAATCAACGTCTAACACGTCTTAACTTAGCTATTTGAGAAAAAGAAGTGTTGCAATGAACTAATTTAAGGATCGCTGCTTCTTCGGCAGGAATAAAACCAGTTAACGTCGTCTTTTGAGAAAAAGTCCAAACCATGATTTTTTTCCTTAGTGAAGTCGGTTAACCCGGTATCGATCGAGGGTGAATATGTCTTTGAGATCGAGAACGCTTTCGTAGCGGATCTCTGTTTGTGCTGATGTAAAAAATTGGTCAACGAGAGCCTTGGTAAGATCGGTATATCCGATCGCTGCCTGCGTAAGGATGGAGTTAAGAGCGGAGGTTACTTCCACCTGGAACGCAGACAAGCTGCTTTGCCGCGCATTACGAAACAGCCAAAATATTTCTGGTGGCAAGCGCTTTGAAATACTGGCTTGGCCGGCAGATTTGGCTTCTGGAGACCTTACATCCACCACAGAGTCCGTGTAATCTTCTACAAATTGCTCGAAGATGACCTCATCAATCGGAACCAGAGGATTGGTGGGCGAGGCACGTATGCCCGACATCAGTGATTGGTCGAGCAGAAACTGTTGTTCGTTCCATAGGAACACCGCACGCACAACGAGCTTGGGCGATCGGCTGAATGTGAGTTTTACCCAAGGACTTTCCAAATTCCTGGTATCATTAGATTCTGTACGCTCTAAGTTGAACGGTTCTACGATTGGCGTGGATGTGACCAGCCGACGGTAAACGAAAAAAAGCTTGACTTCTGGAGAACTTTTCAAATCCCCGTGGCACTGTGCCATTCCGTCAATCTTGCCAGAGACGTGTTGGGAAATTGTAGTTACATAGTTCTTGAAAGATGAATCGTACAGGGACGTGGCAGAAATCCACCTCCCGCCCGTTTCGTCGATAATTTGAATTGAAGTTTGCATATTTTGGCAGCTCTGCTGAGAGTACGTGCTTTTCATAGCAAGTACGTTGATTAGTAAGGAGGCAATAAATATTATGGCGATAGTCTTGTAAGATCGAATTCTTAAATTGACTGGCATAATGAAACTGTTCCCTCAACTTTATTTTCCAAATCAACGTCTAACACCAATTAATTTTGATGTTTGCCAAACCAACTCCTTTTAGCTATTTGAAAAAAAGAAGTGTTGCAATGAAATGAATTAATTTATCGATTTATTTGTTTTTAGGCGTTGCTTAATCAGGGTATGAAAAAAATAAGTTTAACATCCAGAAGCTTTGTGGATGCTGGTTTCTATGACTGGCATATTTAGCCTTTCATACCGTAAATCAGCAACGCCGTTTTTATGGCGTAATATCTAGCAATTGCTAATCATTGCCATCCCGATCAACCCGATAAGCAAGAGCAACCATACCTCTTATCTAATAAGATGTATAGCTGTTGTAATAAAAGTTAACACACAGCCTTCTTGGGAGCATCCCATTTTTGCTTTCATATCATGGAGGGTTGCATCAGAATAATATATTTGGATGATATAGCGTGCGAGCGTCTCGCTCGCTATTACAAGTTTCCGACACTCGTAGTGGAGAGATCGAAATTTTAGACTCTGGTTCAAGCTCCCAGATTCATCTGTGGAGTCAATCGAAAATCGAAAATCGAAAATCGACTTGTGTCTTGACCCCGCCCAAAAACGGATACAAGTTTCCGACACTCGTAGTGGAGAGATCAAAATTTTAGACTCTGGTTCAAGCTCCCAGATTCATCTGTGGAGTCAATCGAAAATCGAAAATTGAAAATCGACTGACCGTATTTTACAGCGGTATACGCAAAGTGGGAGCGGTGCATAATTTTATACATTACAGTTAAGTAAACATAATTTGTGGCAGCAGACCTGATATGCTAAGTTTGTCTCAAAACAGCAGCGAGTTAAGAAAAGCATAAGTTAATATATAGCTCTTCTCAGGTAGATGAGGTATGACTGATAATTGGTAATTGGAGTTGTTAGGCACTTATCTCACTTACTGCATAAGCACGGAAAGGAGGGCTAAAGCCCAACTACGTACCTCACTTACTTGAGAACCGCTATATAAGACCGCAAGCTTGTTATCCAACTAAATTTTTTATGTGCAAGGCGTATGCCAGACCTCTCGACTTCGGCTACAGAAAACTCCTCAAACCCCCAACCAGCTCTGCTGCCGCCGATTTTAAGAATTTTTGCAGCATTTCCAGATTACGATCGGGGCAATAGATTGTACGCATCGGGAAGGTACGAAGCGGCAGTCCTTTGCTACGGAAAAGCGGTTCAAATTAAGCCGGACTGGGCCCGGGCGTGGCTGAATCTGGGCAAAGCATACAAGCAACTGCATTCCTACGCAGAAACCGTAGCCTGCGCCGATCGAGCTACAGCAATTAATCCCGAAGAATACTGGGCTTGGATGCTGCGCGGGACAGGGCTGTTAAGTTTGCAAAATCACTCAGAAGCGATCGCTGCTTTCGACACAGCAATTCAAATCAATGCAGAAAAGCACGAAGCTTGGTATCAGCGGGGCAGAGTTTTAGAGGAATTGCAGCAGTGGGATGCAGCCGCAACCTGTTACAAAAAAGCAACCCAACTTCATCCAAATTTGCCCGCCATGTGGTATAGGCAAGGCAACGTGTTGCTGCAAGCTGAGCGCTATCCTGAAGCAGTGGCGGCTTTCGAGCGCGCCCTCAAACTGGTTCCGACTAATTGGGAAGCTTGGCTGAACCGAGGTTTGGCTTTGATGAAGGCGGAACGCTACGCTGAAGCGGTAACTTCTTACGATCGCGCCATTCAACTGCAACCGCAAAATAGTCTGGCTTGGTTCAATCGGGGCATTGCTTCAGCAAAATTGCACAAATATGCAGAAGCGGTGACAGCTTACGATCGCGTACTGCAAATGCAACCCAACGACTGCGAAGCCTGGTTTTATAAAGGAATGGCCCTCAAACACCAGTGGGCAGACGCGGCAATTGCTTGTTTCGATCGGGCAATTCAAATTAATTCTTTTTATCCCGAAGCATGGATCGGGCGCGGTCAAACACTGTCAGAATCGAGAGATTTTGAAGGGGCGATCGCTGCATTTGACCAAGCCATTCAAATTAATCCGAATTTTCCCGAAGCTTGGCTGGGTAGAGGCATTGCCCTGGCAGGATTGGAACGCTACAAAGAGGCAATTATCGCTTACAGCAATGCCCTACAAATTGAAGGTAATTTTCTAGAAGCTTGGAACTTGCGAGGCGAAGCTCTGGAAAAATTGCAGCAGTACGAAGAAGCGATCGCCTGTTTTGATAAAGTAATCTCTTTGACTTCAGAAGCAGAAATTACATCAAAAGTAGGGTTGCAGCAAGGCGCAGCGCTGGAAAAATTGCAGCGTTACGAAGAAGCCGTCGCAGCTTACAACCGCGTAATTAAAATCGTGCCAGACAATTTTGAAGCTTGGTTGAAACGCGGCAACGCTTTGTCAAAATTGCAGCAGTACGAACAAGCTCTAGCATCATACGATCGAGCAATTACTATCTGGCCGGACAACTATCAAGGCTGGGTACAGCGAGGTCTGATCCTGGGGGAAATGCAGAACTATTCCCAAGCACTCGTCGCTTTTGACCAAGTTATTCAACTCAAGCCAGACAACTGGGAAGCTTGGGCGCAGCGGGGCGACGTTTTGCAAAAATTGCAGCGAACTCAAGATGCCATGAGCTCTTACGGAGTCGCCCTCGAAATCAAACCCGATTACTATGAAGCTTTAGTCAGTCGAGAAGAATTGAGATTGAAAGACGCGATGTCAGGAAAGTGGTAAGGGGAAATTGACGAATAGTTTTGAGTTTTGAAATTGCTTTGTTCCTCGTAATACCGCGCTAGGGTTAAGTTTGAACTATTTAACTTAAAACTAAAAACTTTCCGTCTTCTCTCTCCCTCTGCGTTCTCTGCGCCCTCTGCGGTTCATAAAAAAATCTAATTCCCGCAAAACCATTAGTATTGCTATATCCGGCAGAATATCAGCTTATAATTAATGATATTCTGTCGTTAAAATAACCTCGATCAAGTTGAAAATTAACCTAAAAAAGCTTTGAGTTGTTACAACCAATTTTCAAGAGGATTAAAATCTAGTGAGTAAGATGATTGGAAAAGAACACTAGCGCCGACCGATTGAATTAATAGACCTATTGCAAAAATAACTAGGAGGGGCTCTGTGGCCCATCCCACAAGAGTTATTTTTTCTGGTGGGATGGGCGCCAGAGCCCGTCCAATAAATTTATGAAAAGGACTTTTGCAAGAGCTCTATTGATTCGTTCAGGTCGGTTTAGCTTACCCGGAAAGAAAGCACTGCGACAACCTGACTCTGTTTTAGAAGTGGTTGTGGTCGATGTGACCGAAAGTCCAGTCGAGCGTCCAAAAAAAAACAACGACAAGTGTTTTCGGGCAAAAAAAAGTATCACATCTTGAAGTCACAATTAGTGGTGAATCAAAAGACGGGAGCAATTATCTGCAGAGCTTCGTGGTAAAGGCAGAAGGCATTCCTTGTGACTATTCATTCTTCAGTAAAGTCAGGCTAGCCACTACAATTAAGCTTTGGCGTAACAAGGGTTATCAAGGAATTGGGAAACTTCTTGCCTTTAGTCAGCTCCCTACTAAAAAGCCCAAAAGCTCTAATTTATCTAAGGTTCGACGGCAGGAAAACCGTACTCTGGCAACCCAACGTGTTGTCATTGAACATGTCAATCGGAAACTGAAAATTTTTCGGATTCGGTCGGAAAGTTACCGAAATCGCCGAGGTAGATGTGGTTTACGCTTCAACCTGATTGCAGGCATCTATAACTATGAACTTAACCTTTTATTATGACTTTTGCAAGAGGTCTAATCTTGTTGTAGAGCGTCTCAACACCCTCGTAGGTAGCGAGGTCTGCCTGCACTGTCTCGACTTTGGCACCGAACCCCTCAAAAGCTTGAACCGCTTCATTGATGCTCGCTCCGGTGGCGGTGACTAGGAGATCGAATCCGTTTTGAGCGAACTGTTTGGCGAGTTCGTAGCCGATACTGTTAGAGGCACCCGTCACGACAGCCAAGGGCCGGGTCAACAAACTGTTGACAATCATCTAAAATCCTCTGTAACTGCTTCACACTCATTTGTCTGACCTTGCTTCTCTCTGTAGCAGACAATTTTTGTGGACTCTGGGCTTCCAACTTTTACAATGCTAGGGATGCAGGAGTACGATCGCATCTTTCCAAGGACATAAGCTGTTAGACATTTAAATAGGGTATAATCGAAAAAAAATCATTCAATCAGTGTAAAAATACCAGCACAGAATCATTTCATAGAGAGAGTAAATATAGAAACTACATAAAGCCTTTAACACTTAATAAAATGGAAGTTTTACAGGAATAATCCTGATTTTATTCTTCCTGAATCATGGATAACGACCGTTACAATTGCTGAGGTTGGGGGCTGTTAATTAAATAAACAGTCCTCTTGCTGGATTCATTCAAAGCCAGAAAATCTAGAAAGTATAAAAGCTGAGAGGCTGAAGGAAAAACATCAAAAAGCTACAGATCGATATATAGAACTTAAAATTTTTCACCCAAAAGCCCGCTCTATTAACCGAACAATCAATTTGATTGTGAATAATAAAATGGGCTTAAATCTGAGAGGCATGACAATTTTTTTCGCAATCTTGCTATTTATAAATTTTTATTTTTGATGTTTTTCACAATATTTAAATCGGTATCTGTGAAATTTAAAACTTCAAAATAATTTTTAAAAAAAATATACGTATTTTTGCTTGTGCAGTAATACCCGCAAATCAAGATAACTATTCTGGAAAAATTGCTCTATATCGGATTAAATTATTTTTTATGTTATAAGTATAATAATTAGCGTAGATATTTATAATAACTCTTTTGATAATTACTTGGCAACCGCCATTATCTGGCGCTAAATCGGATTCAACGAGAGACGGGAGATGGGAGATGGGAGATTGACTCGAAAGATGGCTCTTGGGCTAAAAACATTTATCTGTGCTGGAACGGGTACGATGCTTGCCCAGCCAGAACAGTTCCGGATGTCAGTTATAACTGATGTCAGGCACTGTTCTCAATAAGACCCAATCAACCTGGTAACAGCGACGAAAAATTTTACCCCTCAGGTCGATCGCGCCGCAATAAACCAAGCGGATGACGCCAAAAGTGCAAGATGTCAGTTATCACGAATACTTTACTGTCGGAGATTGCCCGATCGCCCCCAAAATTGCAAATTATGACAGCCAATGGCTGATTCTGCTGGCTTCATGTTATAGTTGTTTTTCAAGAATTAAATTCGGTTGCGTAGCTTTGTTGGTGTTTATTTACAAGCGTCTCTCCGAATCTAACTCTCTGCACCCTAATGATTCTGGAGATTTTATGTCGATTTACGTTGGTAATCTTTCATATGAGGTAACATCAGACGACCTCAAAGAAGTATTTGCCGAGTACGGTTCAGTAGGCCGCGTCCAGGTGCCAGTGGACCGGGAAACAGGCAGGATGCGGGGTTTTGCTTTTGTGGAAATGGCAAGCGAGGCAGAAGAAGCAGCAGCCATCGCAGCTCTAGACGGTGCTGAGTGGATGGGCCGCGACTTGAAAGTCAACAAAGCCAAACCTCGCGAAAACAACAACAAACGCCCATCGAGTGGCGGCGGCTGGGGCGGCGACAACAATCGCTCTTCACGACGCTACTAAGCTTTGAGACTGAAAATTTGAGTTTTGGTAGTGGACGGCAGGTGCGAATGCTGCTTTTTTTTTCGGGTTGTTCCATCCGCTCATCAAATAAAACTCCCAAACCTCTAAGTTAGTTTTGCCCCCTCCTTCGAGGGGGCTTTGTGTTTTGCGAAAAATCCCGCCCGGTAAGCCTGCTGCCCAGTTCCCAGGCTGACTCGCGATGCTGATACCCGAGCCGAGTCACTGGGTGGCGCTGTTGGGAAATATCGCAATTCAAGAGGAAAGTTGTGGCAAGGTCGATCGCGATCGGGTTAGCTTTGATGTCTATACTTGAGGTAAGAAAATGCGCGTAGATATTGCTAAGATCTCTTTTCAGAATTATTTTTCGACCGCGATTGCAGGACGCTAATAAGAATATTTTTGTTCTAGCTGCCCTCTAGCCAATACTTGCTGTCAGAGATTGCCCGACGGCACCCAAAATTGAATAGGACTAATGCCAACTGGCACACGACCATCGATTTGTAGGGTGCGTCCGACTTGGATTGTGAACGCATTATCAACAGTTCCCGATAGTAGAGCACCCGACTAATTGTGACACTTGCGTCCAAGACAGTTGAAAATTATGACAGCCAATGGCTGATTCTGCTGGCTTCATGTTATAGTTATTTTTTAAGAATTAAATTCGGTTGCGTAGTTTGTTAGTATGTATTTACAGGCGTCTCTCCGAATCTAACTCTTTGCACCCTAATAATTCTGGAGTTTTTATGTCGATTTACGTGGGTAATCTTTCATATCAGGTAATAGAAGATGACCTTAAAGAAGTATTTGCCGAGTACGGTACCGTAAACCGCGTCCAAGTGCCAAAGGACCGGGAAACAGGCAGGGTACGGGGTTTTGCTTTCGTGGAAATGGCAAGCGAGGCAGAAGAAGAAGCAGCCATCGAAGCTCTAGACGGTGCTGAGTGGATGGGCCGCAACTTGAAAGTCAACAAAGCCAAACCTCGCTAAAACAAACACTCCTCGGGCTGCTGCTGCTGGGGCGACAACAATCGCTCTTCACAACGCTACTAAGCTTTGAGACTGAAAACTTGAGTTTTGGTAGTTGACGGCAGGTGCAAATGCTGCTTTTTTTGTCGTTTGTTCCATCGACCCGCCGAATAAAACTCCCAAACCTCTAAGTTAGTTTTGCCCCCTCCTTCGAGGGGGCTTTGTTTTTGGAGAAAAATCCCGCCCGGTACGCCTGCGGCCCATTTCCCAGCCTCACTGGCGATTCGGTATGCTCTTAACGGCTTTTTTGAAGAGACTTTCGGGATTTCTGGGATCAACTCCTGTAAACTGTCAAACTATAATTAAGCACAAAGAAAAGTTAGAATAACGGCAAAGTGATCTTGCTCAAAAAACAAACAATCTTTACTGAAAATTAGCCGAAAAAACCAGCCCGACCAGCAAATCTATTGATTTTGCCTCAATAAAGATGTCCAAGGTCTACAGCACGGCGGAACTCATTAAAATCCTCGAAGAAGAGCGCCAAGCTTGCTTGCATGGGCGGCGTCTCAATTTGACTGAAACTCCTGCTACAGGCAACCCCGTGATTGACCGCTTTCTCAAATCTGAGGGAGTTCAGAAGTTCACTGCTTATCAAAATTTTAAGGCTGCCGTGCACGAATACCAGCGGGAACATCAAGTGTCTGGGATTGTCTGGCGGGAAATGGCGGTTAAAGGCAATACTCTGCGCTATCCGGCAGTGGATGACGAATTAATAGCTCTACCGATTGATTTGATTACGTTGAAGGCAGCTAAGATTGCTATGTTGGAATTCTGGCAGCAGGTAACTGCCGGGATGGATTTGTATTTAAGCATTAACAGCGGGAAGGATTTTCGATCGATCGAGCCGGTTGATGTAGAGGCTATAGCCCAGCGCACAGAATGGGCCAGTCTCTCGAAGTGGGAAAAGTTGGATTTTCTAGAAATTTTGTTGCAGTTGGGCTGGGGGAAGCCGGAGGAAGCTTATTATAAGCGGGGATGGCCGACCTCGGGCAGCGAGTACATTCACGCCGTCAAACCCGGACAGCGGCCGATTTGTTAATTGGTAATTGGTAATTTGTAATTGCTAAGAGGATACTCTGAATTGAGAACCCTCAACAACACAGAAATTGAGGACACGACAGTGCCGTGTCCCTACCCCAAAACGTCGTAGCACGGGCGAGAACCCGACGCCCGTGCCCAATCCGATTTAACCATCGCCCGATTTGCAGGGACGCGGCACTGCCGTTTCCTGACTGTGGGTAATATCTGAAGAACTCATTGATTAACAGTTGACATCTGACAAAGCATCAAGCCAAACCACTGATTTGGATCTGTCCAAACCTGCACCGGCATTAAACCGCGCTGCGAAAGTTCTTTTTTTACAGTATTGAGATTAAACTTGCGCGATATTTCGCTGCGGATAGTTTCTCCCGCTGCAAATTCAACCGTTAAATTGAGAGCGCGCAACTGCACTTTTTGCGCTTTTTTACTTTTTAAGTGCATTTCAATTTGACATTCCTCTTGATTGTAAAATGCCCAATGCTCGAACTGTGCCAAGTCAAAATTTCCCTCATATTTTCGATTTAAATGTCGCAGCATATTCAAGTTAAATGCTGCCGTTACTCCTTGACTGTCATCGTATGCAGGCTCTAAAATATCCTTAGATTTGTCCAAGTCAATTCCCAGCAAAAAATACTCTCCCGGCTGCAATGCACCGACAATTTGCGAGAAGAATAAATCGCATTCTTGAGCGTTAAGATTGCCGAGGGTACTGCCGAGAAAGCAAATCATTCGGGTTGGCAACGGCGACGGTGCAATTTTAGCTAAGGCTAATTCGTATGTGCTGACAAGTCCGTGAATCTGGAGCGACGGATAATCTGCCAACAGTTGACAAGCGCTGCTTTCTAGGATAGTGGGACTGATGTCGATCGGCAAATAGTGCAGGGGATATTCCAGTTGACTGTAAGCATCGAGGAGAATCCGAGTTTTGGTGGAACTGCCACTGCCGAGTTCGACGATTTCGCAGGGGCCCGTTAAATTGGCGATCGCCCCCGCGCACCGCTGCAAAATAGCCGTCTCAGTGCGCGTCAAGTAGTATTCCGGCAACTGACAAATCAACTCGAACAGCTTTGAGCCGCGATCGTCGTAGAAATACTTTGGAGGCAGGGATTTGCGGTTTTGAGTCAACCCGCTAACTACATCGCTGCCAGCATTGATTTCTGTGGGTGTCGGTGCCGCAGCGCTCACCAATCGCTCTAAGTGCAGTCGGTTTTCATTCGTTGAGGCTGAGTTTGTCGTGTCGGACAGTCTTGGGGATTTCATAGAGTAATTTTTAGATGCACAAATGGGTACAGCACGCCGTCGCGTTGCCAAATATCGCGCTCAAGTCAGATTTTTCATGCCGATCTCCGTTATGTATTGTCTCACCCGATGGCGATCGCATCCACAATTAAAACTTAAAATTTATCCATTAAATTTATTGAATACTTAATTCAACTTATTTTCTTTGAGCTTGTCACATGGAAAAAACTTGGGCATTTCGCAAACAAAAATTTTCCCCAAATTCCCTCTCCATCCATTGATATGATGTTCGTCAAATAAGCTTTATAATGCAAGTATTAAGGAATTTGTTATCTAAAAAATCCCAGGAATAAATTCCTCACTGCGAACAAATTTGATGGTAATTATAATTACCTAGCCAACTAATTAGCGCAGCGAAAACCTGCAATAATTTGCCGCACGCCCGGATAATACCAATTCCGAAAACTAGCTCGCAGTGCTTGCGGAAAAGTCGCCCAACTCCCGCCTTTTAAAACCCGGTGTTCTCCATCAAAATAAACTTGAGAATATCCCCTGTAAGGATAACTTTCAAATCCCGGATAGGCGTCAAAGGTTGAAGCAGTCCACTCCCAAACATTGCCCAACATATCGCAGCAGCCGGCCGCACTTGCTCCTTTGGGAAAAGCATCAACAGGCGAGGTATTTGCAATATTATTGCCGTGATTGCACAGGCTGCCGTTTGGCTGTTCTTCTCCCCAAGGATAGATGCGATATGTTTGATTTGCGGCATCCCAACTCGCAGCTTTTTCCCATTCGGCTTCCGATGGCAAACGCTTGCCGGTGAAATTGCAGTAAGCTTCGGCTTCGTACCAACTGACACCGCAGACAGGATGGTTGTTGAAAGCTGGATTTCCTGACCAGTAAAGCGGTCGAGAGACGGCTTCGCCTTGCAGCCATTTCCAGCCGTCGGCTGACCACCAATCAGGGTTTTGATAGCCGCCGGATTCCATGAAATCTAGGTATTGACCGCAAGTGACGGGATAGCGATCGATCGAGTATGCTTCTAAATAACACAGGTGGCGCGATCGCTCGTTATCCAAAGCCTCAGCAGCATCGCTTCCCATGTAAAATTCCCCGCCCGGAATTTCAATCACCGGGGAATCGGTAATTGGGCATCGGGAATTGGGCATTGGGAATTGGGCATTGGTAATTAATCTTCCTTCCTCATTCCCTCTTCCTTCTTCCTTCTTCCTTCTTCCTTCTTCCTTCTTGCCGTGCATTTGCAACACGAAAGCAACTGTTTCGCAGTGCTGGCTTTCGTGCTGAATAATAAACCGCCAGAGACGTTCTTGCTCGTCGATCGGCGCTACTTCCAAATAATCTAATACCTTTTTTCTCACCGCGTTCAGATATAATTCAACTTCAGGTAACGCGGGCAGAAAAACCCGTTGTTTTTTCGGCAAAATATCAGCAGCAAACAGTTGGTGATACTCAGGAAAGACTGGTTCCAAGCCAGCACACCGCTGCAACAGCCACAAATCCTCAGTATAAGCAATGTGACCTAAGTGCCAGCCCACCGGACTGAAATCAGGATGAGCTTGGCGGCAAAAAGTCTCGTAGTCGATGTCTGCAAATAGCTTGAAAGTGCCGCTGCGACACTGCTGCAAATCGCGATAAATTGCCTCTCTACAAGATTGAATAGATTTCGATATCACGCTCTACTCCGGTACTGATAATGCTCTGGACTGGGCACGAGTGCCAATTGCCAGCAAATAAAGGTTCAGAAGCAATGATGACAGAATTCGGGAAATTTAAATCGTCCCGCAGCCAATAGAGGGAAGGAGGGGTTTTTTGGGAAGCAAAGCGAGAGGCAACGAGCTGATTTCCGTCGCTGATAATTATATTAGCTGAAAATTCAACTTGGTGAAAGTTTGCTAGGTCTGCCAAAGTTTTCAGCGAGTTTTGCAAAGCAGCTTTTAGAGTCAGATTAGCTGCTGTCAATTCATTGACAAACAAGGCGAAGATATGCTCAGAATCTGTAGTACCGTTAATTGATTGATAAAGGGTATCGCTGAGCCGATCGCGAATTGGTCTGTAAAGAGTTTGCCGAAAATTCTTCACGAAGCCGTTGTGTACGAACAGCAGGCGATCGTTCTGAAACGGCTGACAGTTGCTCAAATCTACAGCTTGTCCTGAAGTTGCACTGCGAACGTATCCGATCGCGCATCCTGATTTGACGTATCGACTGATACTCGGAAGGTTAATGTCGCTCCAAATTGGCTGTACATTTTTATAGGTAAACGGGTCAGTATCTAAGTGCGGGTGATACCAACCAATACCAAAACCGTCAGCATTGAGTAGGCCAGAAGTCATTTCGCGGGGCTCGTAACTCTGCACAATTAGGGAATGTTCCGGCTTGTACAGAATAGCATCGAGTAAAATCGGCTCCCCGAGGTAGCCAAGCAAACGGCACATAAAATTTTTGCAGCAAATTGATTAGCATTGTAGGTTAATAGCCGGCAAATTAGCCGATCGCGCATCATCAGCGCTGGAAGGTTTTTTTTAGGTCGCTGCCAGCATCGCAGTACAAACGGTACAGTTAAGGTAGAACCCCTGCAACACAAGGAGACTCTTGAATGTTTCTCGACGAACTCATCCCAATGACGAAAGAATTGATCCAACAGCCCGTCGCCTTCGCGGGCGGATTTTTATCTGGCCTGCTTCGACTCAACCTTCACGAAGATCCCGTTAAAAGCTGGATCGACTCGCAAGCCGGTTCAACTTCCTACACTACTCCCCCAGCCGAACCCACCAACGGTAAAAGCACGGGGCCTCAGTCAATCTCGATCGACTAAGGAAAAGCACTAACTATTGAAGTCAGTACAAAGGGTTTGTCAGTGTGGCAAACCCTTTTTGTCAGATTCGATTGCCCAGTTGTAAGCAAGATAGCACTTGACAGTAAAATGAACAGGTTATTATGTATAGCACAACAAGTTCAGTTCGATCGACATGACTATCTACATTGGAAATCTGTCTTACCGCGCCACCGAAGAAGACCTGAAAGCAGTATTTGCAGAACACGGCACAGTCAAGCGAGTTGTCTTGCCTACCGACAGGGAAACCGGTCGGATGCGCGGTTTTGCATTTGTTGAGATGATGGACGATGCCCAAGAAGACGCTGCAATTGCCGAATTAGACGGTGCAGAGTGGATGGGACGCCCCTTGCGAGTGAACAAAGCTAAACCGAAAGAAGAGGGCTATCGAGGCGCAGGTATCAAGAGGAACAGCGAATATTAGTCCGCGATGCGGCGGTTGACATCCTCTCGGAACCCACCTGATGCGCCAGTGCGCAACTAGCACCGAATGTCTAGCAGCAGTTGATTTTGGGGATGCAATGTCAAATCCGCTGCACAAAAACATCGACCCTTAAGGGGCTGCACTCGATCGTACTTTTTGAGACAGCCAAAGTTGACGCACGGGAGTTTAGAAACCCGATTTCTTCCTGGATACCTCACCGCTAAAACCAAAATTTATTAGGAGAAACCGGGTCGATCGGCGTCAGCCTTAGAAAGAGTAAACTCGTCCTTTTTCATCAATATAAACTGACCGGTCTTGCCTAGTGCGGTCGTCCGATCTGGTGATGCGAATCGTCACAATGTTGTTCTGCGAGTCAACGTTATAGTCGTATTTCAAACTTGTGCTTCCTCCTGTGGCATTAATCGGAATATTGGCAATGTCGCCGGTGCGATTGCTGATGCGAACAATGAGATTTTTGGTGACTCCGACGGGCAAGGATGACAAGCTGGCACCTGATTGACCGTATTCTAGGTTTAATCCTGTTTCATTTAAGAGTCTGAGGGTAATGTTGCGAGTATTGTCAACCTGCGCTTGAGGTTGCCAGAATCCGGGTTTTGTCCCGCCGTCAGTTGCAGGTTGAGACAATGCTGGGTGGGGATGCAGACAGCCGAGGGCGGCAAGTATTGCTGCGGTTGCAATAATTTTGGATTTCACTGTTTGTACCTCCGAGTCAAGTGTTAATGATATTTCTATCCTAGCTTGAAAATCAGATGTTTTTAATTTAGAACTTAGGTTCCGAAACCCGGTTGGCAGGAAAAATCAGGGCTAAGGGCGATATATAGCGTTCGGTAGAAGCAAGAATGCCTTCGACAATGAAAGCAAGACTTTCAACAATTAAGAAAGTTCTAATACCGGTTTACAAAAAGAATGCAACTGTAGGCCGGTGTTGCAAACCCTGGCTGCCATCAGTCTTTTCCAATTATTCAATTATTTACTCTAAAATCTCAAATAGTATAACCCTCTGAGCAGTTGCTATATCTACTGATAAACCTGGTTGGTGTCATGGTTAATAGTCTCGAGCGCACGGGTGTCTATCAGCCCGGTTTCCGATCGGGTTGCTGCTTGCCAAAGGTATGATTTAGAGTAGCAACCGGGTTTCTGAGGTAAAGTGCGTCCGGGAGTGGTTAATGGTTAATTATCGATCGAGCGAGTTCTAGGAGCAGGCGCTTTTCGGCGCGGGCGATCGCCCTGCAAGTTTGTTCTACGGCATCGACATTGACAGAAATAGACGAAATCCCCCACCGCACTAAGGATTCAACTGTCTCGGGATACAATGTTGGAGCATCGCTGCAGATACAGCAAGGAATGCCGGCGGCCCGAGCCTCAAGGATTAATTGTTCGATCGCCCTCATCACTGCCCGATCGCGCCCGTTAAAAGCACCTGCTACCTGTTCGGAGTTGCGGTGAATGCCTAACAGCAATTGAGTTAAATCGTTGGTGCCGATGGAAATTCCTTGAACTCCTGCTTTTACGTAATCTGGAAATAAAAATAACACGGAAGGAACTTCCGCCATAATCCACATTTGAAACTCGGCAGGTCGATTTTTCCAAATAGTTTCTAAGCGCTGGCGGCAGTAGACAAACTCGTCAACAGAGCGCACGAAAGGCAAAATTAAATTGACATTTGTATGGCCAGACTCGCAGACTTTTTGAAGTACGCACAGTTCCCAATCAAATAACTCCGGTTCAAAGGTATAACTGAAACTGCCGTGGGCACCTGATTCGCGCAAATCGAGAGATCGATAAAATAGCGGTCGCGGCGAAATGGCAGCAGCAAATAAACTGAGGCAATCCGCCATGCGCGAGACAAATTCCGATTTGCGGCCGTCTTGCAGCCAAAGTTTGGGATTTTGACAGTCCAACGCTTCCAATGCCATTAATTCCGATCGCACCAATCCGATGCCGTCTATTGGCAGATTTTTGAGGCGCTCGATCGAACTCTTTTGGCTGACATTAACTAACAGTTGAGTCGCCGTTGGGGCCTCCCCAACATATTCGCCAGACTCAGACCGTCGAGATTTCGGCCCGCTATTGGACGATCGATCGGAGCTTGAAGATTGGTGGTTGGCTATTGACATTTTTGCTGCTGTACTATATGTATCTGCATTTGTCGATCTGTCCCCAAGTATGCTGCTGTCTGCTGTCTCGATCGCATCCTGTTGGGCTGTGGCAAAAACTTCTCCGCTATCGCCGTCTACCAATACCGAATCGCCCGAGGCGATCGCCCGAGTGGCCCCGGCAACTCCCACCACAGCCGGAATCCCCAATTCTCTCGCTAAAATGGCACCGTGGCCTGTCATGCCTCCTTGTTCGGCAACTACCCCAGCAGCAACTTTCAGCCAAGGCAACCAATTCGGCTCGATTGTCCGGGCTACCAAAATCCCTCCGGCTAAAAATTCCGCGTTTTCGGGGTGCGAATTAGTCATCACTTGGGCAATTGCTTCAACTTTTCCTGATGCTGCAGCCAAACCTTTGAGGATCGCAGGAGTCCTGGCTGGGGCGATCGGCTTTTCCCGTACCGATGCGACTTTTTCCCCTTTCAAAAGACGAACTTGAGTAAAATAAAACTGCGCTTCACTGCTGTTTGCTATCTGGTTGATCGTCCACTTCAAGATTAAATCCGAGTCAAATTCTGCGATCGCTTTTTTACTCACTTCAATAATTTCTTGCAGTTGCGATGCCTCTAAAACGTATTCAGTTTGTGCTTCCTCTCCCAGCGCTAAAACTTCCACGCAACTGTCAGGAAAATCAGGAATTAGAAATGGAGAATTGGGAATTTTGACAGCAGCAAAATTGCCAGTATGCGGTTTTTTTTTCGCTTGTCCGCCGCCGACTTTGAGATTGTATGCTAATGTTTTATAACCGAGCCGCTGGAATTTAACTGCGCCTGTTTCCGGTTGCACTTGATAGTAATCGGGGATGGTTTCTCCCCTGGCGAGGGACAATCCCAAACCGCAGGTGGCTTGGATTTCCCACGCTGCACCAGCTTTAGTTTTCACCTCGCCCGCGGCGATGGCTCGGTCGATCGGCTGCACCAAAACTGCGGGATTTATTTGCTGTATCCTCAGGCCGCAGCGCTGCCAGTAAAATAGACTTCGGGCTCTGAACAGTTCTGCCCAAGCTCGTTTGAGTCCGGCCCCAATTGCTTCTGGTTCTGCCCGTACTGCGTGAGCTTGCAGGATTCCGACTGTTTTCGGGTTCCATGAAGTCAAGGAAGGGCGAAAAATTAAGGCTTTGGAGTTTGAGTTTGAGTTGAGTTGAGAAACAGCAGACTCTAGGGTGGAGAGCAGTGAATCTGGCAGTTTGCCGGCGAGCATTTGGTGGCGGATGCTGCGGGCGATCGATTGCAGTTGTCTGGGTTCATCGACATTCAAATGCAGGGAAGAGTGGGGCCAGTCAGCAAACAGCGGTTCTAGCCAGTCGATCGACTCTAAAAACTGCCAAAATGTTTTAGCCGGCACGACAAAACCCGGTACAACGGGATGATTTTTCTGGAGCAAACAGCTCAAGTAAAATGCTTTTTCTCCCACTGCATCTCGGTCTGAAGGTTGAATTTTGTCTAGCCAGTAGAGTTGTTTCACGCTGCGATCCTGTTCTTGGAAACAGATTGAATTTGATAGTTTTTCCCATTAATCACTTACCACAATTTTAGGATGAACAAGCGACAATGGACGGGATTACTCAAATCTTTTCTCAATTTATTTCTTAAGTCTAACTGTCCTCTTTGTCAGCGACCAGCCGCCAGAGAGTTTTGTCCCTACTGCCACAAGCAAGTTCAGGGATTTCAGTTAGCCGATCCCAGTCGATTTTGGAATTCAGAGCAGCCTGTTTTTGTGTGGGGTGAGTACGGCGGGGCTCTGAAACGGGCGATCGCTGCTTTGAAATATGACGGCAATCCGCAATTAGCCAAACCTCTAGGCGGCTGGCTGGCGGAAGCTTGGCTGAGTTTTCCCGAATTAGCTACAGACAATTTAACAGTTGTACCGATTCCCATGCACCAAGAAAAGCTCAAGGAGCGCGGTTTTAACCAGGCGGAACTTTTGGCTGAAAGTTTTTGCGAGCTCACTGGTTTGCCTTTGCAGCGCCACGGTTTGGCTCGGGTGAAAAATACTCAGCCTTTATTCGCTCTGACAGCACAGCAGCGGCAAGCGGAAATGGAAAATGCTTTAATTTTGGGGAAAGATTTTCGCCGCAGGCTGCCGCGCGATCGAGTGCTGTTAGTTGATGATATTTACACTAGCGGTATTACGGTTAAGTCGGCAACTAAAATATTGAAACAGTCGGGAATTTCGGTTTACGGAACTGTGGCACTTGCAACTCCTAAGAAGATTAATCGGTAAGCTGTGACGGCATTTAAATTTCAACAGATTTGTAGTGAGGACTAAAGTCATCAAATTTGTTGACTCACTTGTGTCCTCAGAAACCAGGTTTCTACGAATATTTCTCGTTACTCGACGTAAAACTCGTAAAAACCTGGTTTCTCGCCTCTTGCGAGTCAGCCCTGAAACTGTCCGAAGTGTTGATTAATGATGATTTGCTAGCAAGATTTTTTGGGAAAAAGGAACCGCTTCGAGGTGCGTTACGCGAAGCGGCGCGTAAACGCTTTTGTCGTGAAGGGAGAGAAGGAAGAGAAGGGAGAGAGTTCAGGATTGGTTTAGGATTTTTGCAGGCTCGCTCCAAGGGGGAACTGGTTGCTGATGTTCCATCGGCTGCCGTTGTGAAGCAGCAAGGTTAACGCCGAAGCGGTAAACTCAAAGTGGAGCGATCGCCCGGAGAATTCCAACCAAGCCGTTTGAAAATTATCCTTAGTTAAATCGCGAAATGCTACTGTCATGTGCGGTACAAATGGGCGAGTCTGGGAAACTCGATCGACAATTGCAAAATTTGCCTCCATATAACTCATCAAATATGAGTGAATATCGAGCAATTCGAGTGATTTGACAGCATCAACGTAAATGACGCGGGGCGCGAAAGCAGCAAAACCGGATAGAGTAACGGGAATTGGCAGCCGATTTGCAGAAAACTCCTTCAAACTTTCCTCTAATTTAGGGACATCCGCCGCTAACCATTCAAAAGGAGGTTGCAGCGTGATGTGCGGCGGCGAATTCAAAGCACCGCGGCTGTTGTAGTGTTCCGCAAAATATAGTTTAATCTCAGTAATGTGCTGTTGAATATCGGGAGGCGGCACTAGGGCAATAAAAAATCGCTGTTTTGACTGGTTCATGGGATAACATCGCAGTGAGGAAGAAATGGCGGAGTACGGAAAATCGAGTATTTACTCAAGGCTTGTACCAAAAACTCCATTCCCAATCTACAATCCAAAATCCAAAATCTAAAATCTAAAATTTAAAATGCCTTGGTTTGTCAAAATTGAGCAAGGAATTGTCGAAAAGCCTGTTTTTGACCAATACGTGCCAGCTCACAGAGCTTATGTCCGAGAGTTGATTTCTAAAGGACACCGAGCGAAAACTGGCTACTGGGCGCGGCGGGGCGGCGGTATGTTGCTGTTTGAAGCGGGTTCGATGGATGAGGCGAAGGCGATCGTCGCTGAAGACCCGCTGGTGAAGAACGGTTGCGTTATTTATGAAATTTATCACTGGTGTGTGGTTGAAGAATAAATAACTGTGTTATACTCGTAAATGAACTGGACCCACGCGATTCCAACGCCCAAATCTTGTCAGGACCGGAAGGTAGCAGCAACACGGGATGCTTGTAATAGGCGTGGTCTCCGGTTCACCCAGTTTTATGAGGTGTAGCTCCTATGCCTGGTTTTGGAGATATTTTACAAAAAGCAGTGTACCTTGGTGTCGGGCTAGCTTCCTACGCTGGTGAAAAAGCTGGCAGCAAGTTAACTGAATTACGCACTGAAGCCCAAAAGCTGGCAGACGAATTGGTGAAGCGGGGCGAGATGTCCACAGAAGAAGCTCGCCGCTTTGTTGACGATATGGTGCAACAGGCTCAGCAGCAGCCTCCTGTAGAATCGGCCCGGGAGCAAAAACCGGCTGAACCTCGGCGGATTGAAATTGTTTCTGAGGAAGAAGATGTCTCGGCAAAAAATGCTAAAGAGGTCGGCGGCGTAGACAAGCTCCGCGAACAGGTGCAGAATTTACAAGAGGAATTGCGGCGGCTGAAGCGGGATTAAGCAGGAAAAAACTCGCTCAGCAAAGCAGGAAGGGAACTCAGGATAATACTCTTGAGTTCCCTTTTTGAATATCTGTCCTGTCAGATGTGGACGGATATCAGGCAATAGGTAATAGAATTGAAAGTAGGTGCAAGCACTTCGCATGAGGCTGGCTGCACCTGTCTGTAAAATATTTTGTAATAGCAAGCTGTCAAATTTATGGAAGATTGGTCTAAAGATTTTTTTGGAGTAATGGAAAATGCTGTTTCTGAAGTAGAGCATTTTTTCAGCGAAATGGGCGAAGAGTTTGTCGAAATGCTGGACGTTTTGGCAAAAATGTCGGAAGAGTTTACAGAACAAGTACAAAATAATCTGATTAACGACATTGACGGTTATTTCAATGAATTTGACGGTTTATTTAATGAATTTATCGAACCGATAATTGAAATTTGCCGGGACTTTGACCCGGAGTTTGATGAGATAGATTTGTCGATGGTGACTTATGTAGACCCTTCGCCGACGCAGCAGCCGGCTTGTCGCGGTTGTCGCAACTATCACGGTCAAGTTTACGGGGGAAATTTGTTGGTTTGTGCGATGCACCCTACTGGTGTGGAATCGGAGAGTTGTGCTGATTGGGAAACTGACAGCGATATGAATTTTTAGAGGGGTTAATGGCTTATGGTAACGTCAATTCAGTCTCCGTCAAAGATTTCTCTGGCAGAGTTTTTGTTGCTTCCAGAAACTAAGCCTGCTAGCGAGTATGTTGACGGTGAAATTCATCAAAAAGCTATGCCCCAAGGAAAACACAGCACGTTACAAATCAAATTTTCATCTGCTATTAATCAAGTTGGCAAACCGCAAAAGTTAGCTTATGCGTTTCCCGAATTGCGCTGTACTTTTGGGGGATGTGCTGTTGTTCCAGATTTAGCAGTATTTGAGTGGTCGCGCATTCCTCTGAATTCTCAGGGAGAAATTGAAAATAGGTTTGAAATTGCGCCGGATTGGATAATTGAAATTTTATCGCCGGATCGAAGTTCTAGTCGCGTGATTAAGAAGATTCTATTTTGTCTCAAAAATAAGACTAAATTGGGTTGGCTGATTGACCCGGAGGAAAAATTAGTTCTTGTTTTTAAACCGCAGCAAGAACCTGAGATTAAGGAGAATGAAGATATTTTACCAGTTCTGGATGTGCTGTCGGGTTTGCAAATGTCGGCGGATGATTTGTTTGGGCTGTTAAGTTTCGATCGCCCGTGAGTTACAGTTGAGTATAGGGAATTTTGCATCTAACGGCATTTAAAGGTGAATCGCTCAACGGCTAACAATTCGCAATTTGGGTTTCCGAAGATGCCGCCATCGCTGCAATTGCGACAGTATCAGCGAGTGGCGGTTGCTAATTGGTTTGCGAATCAGGGACGCGGTACGCTGAAGATGGCGACGGGTAGCGGCAAGACGATTACTGCGCTGGCGATCGCCGCTGAATTATACAATAAAATTAACCTCCAAGTCCTGCTCGTAATTTGCCCTTACTGTCACCTAGTGAATCAGTGGGCGCGCGAATCCGAGAAATTTGGTTTAAAACCTATTTTGGCTTTTGATAGCGCCCGCAGTTGGCAAAAAAAGCTGGCTGGGGGTTTGTATGAAGTGCGATCTGGCGATCGAGCATTTCTGACAATCATCACCACTAACGCCACATTAATGTCCGATAGCTTGCAATCGCAACTGCGCTATTTCCCAGAAAAAACTCTGATTATTGGAGACGAAGTTCACAACTTAGGTGCGCCCCGTTTAGGAGAAAGTTTGCCGCGCAATATTGGACTGCGACTCGCCCTTTCTGCCACCCCAGAAAGGCATTTCGACGAACAAGGAACCGAAGCTATTTTAGATTATTTCGGCCCAGTTTTGCAGCCAGAACTCACCTTAGCCGACGCCATCCGCCAAAAAGCATTAGTACATTATTTATACTATCCAATTTTAGTGGAATTGACCGAAGCCGAAACCCGCAAATATTCCCGCTTAACTCAAAAGATTGGCTGGGCGCTGTGGGGCGATGAAAAAGTAGAAGAAAACGATACTTTAACAACTTTATTAATGCAGCGGGCCCGGTTAATTGGAGCGGCGGCCAATAAATTAACAGCTTTGCGAGAATTAATGATTCACCGTCTCGACACCGCCCACACTTTATTTTACTGCGGCGACGGTGCGATCGAAGGAGGTGCGCGCCGAAATAACAACCGCCAACTAACAGAAACCGCGAAGTTATTGGGTTCAGAATTAGGCTACCGAGTTAACACTTATACGGCGGCAACTTCTCTAGCAGAAAGAGAACGATTGCGCCAGCAATTTGAGAGTGGAGAATTGCAAGGTTTGGTAGCGATTCGCTGTTTGGATGAAGGCGTGGATATCCCTGCAATTCGCAATGCTGTAATTTTAGCAAGCAGCAGCAATCCGCGCCAGTTTATTCAGCGCCGAGGACGGATTTTGCGGCCGCATCCGGGGAAGGAAAGGGCAACTTTATTTGACATGATAGTTTTGCCTCCAGATTTGGGCAGAGAAACCTTAGAAGTCGAGCGCAATTTGCTGCGAAAAGAGTTGAAGCGGTTCTTGGAATTTGCAGATTTAGCTGACAATGCTGGGGAAGCTAGAGTTAAATTGCTGCAACTTCAGAGGCGTTACGGGCTATTAGACATTTGACATTTATTAAGGTTCGGTTTATGTTTGAGAATAGAGAATTATTCGATCGTAGTTTGAGTTGCTAGTTTAGTTCGCGATCGCACCCAGACTTCAGAAACCAGGTTTCTTTGTAGATTTCTCGTGAGTGTTGGCAAAACTCGTAGAAACTGGGTTTCTCGCCCCTGAGCCTAGCCCCTGTATGTTTTAATATTTGCAAAAAAAATATGACGGAAAATCTGAATGAAAATTTGATTATGGCATTTAGATATGAAGATAGTGCGATCGCAGCCGTACCGACAAGCATTTTAGCAGAAAAGCGTTCTGCTTATCAAACTCATCAGGAATTCAGCGACGTACAGCAACCAATTACTAGCGCGCCACCGGAAGTACGTCAAATTATCGAGCGGGTATTGGAAATTGAAAAAGATAAGTTGTACATGAGAGCTCCCCGCCACATTAACGATGACATTTTAAAAATCATTAAGCAAGCAATTGTATGAAGTTAATCTCAATTACTCTGTGCAACTTTCGTCAATTTTACGGCAAAAGCCCCGAAATTAAACTAGCTTGGGGTCGGCAAAATATTACAGTAATTCACGGTAATAACGGCGCTGGAAAAACTGCCTTGATGAATGCCTTTACGTGGGTACTTTACGGAGAATTTAGCGCGGCTTTTGCGGCGGAAGAACAATTAGTAAACAAGCGCGCTCTGGCTGAGGCAGAAATGGGAAAAGCCGTAGGTTGTTGGGCGGAAATTGTGTTTGAACACGACAGCACGCGCTACCAAGCAAGACGCATTCGTCGTGCTTATAAAAGTGAAAACACTGTAGAACATGGCAAGGATGAATTGTTCCTGAATGTAGCAAAAGATAACGGTCTCTGGCTGAAGCCGGATCAGCATCCCGATGATATTATCGGGCGGATTTTGCCGGAAAGTTTACATAAATATTTCTTTTTTGATGGGGAGCGAATCGAGAAAATCGTCCGCCACGACAAGAAGGCAGAAATTGCAGAAGCAACTAAGGAGTTGCTGGGTGTGGAAGTCTTGAATAGATCGGTCCGGCATTTAGGAGAAGCAAAAAAATCTCTAGAGACAGATTTAAATATAATTGGGAATGCTGAAACGAAGAAACTTTTAAAAGACAAGCAAAAAATTGAGCAAGAAGCCGAGCAACTTTCGAGCAGACAAGTAGAAATAGAGCGGGAATTGGTGAACCAAGGGGAGTTAAAAAAAGCAGTTAATGGTAACTTGTTGGAACTTAGCGGTGCGGCAGATTTACAAAAGTTGCGAGACGAATTGGAAATCCAGAAAAGTTTACTTAAGCAACAAATTTCACAAGCTACAGATGCTCTCAAGCGATCAATTTCTGTGCGCGGTTACGCGGTATTTCTGTCAGATGCGGCGGCTGAATTTGAAGTAATAGTCGGGGGTTTGCGGGAAGGTGGCTCGTTGCTTTCGGGGATTCAGCGACCGTTTTTGGAAGAGTTATTAGCGCAGCAGCGGTGTATCTGCGGTGCGGAATTAGTGGAGGGTTCTGAGTCTCGCCAACAGGTTAGCGGTTGGATTGATAAGGCGGGTGTTGGGGATGTGGAAGAAACAACTATTCGGATTAGCGATCGGGTAAATGAAATTGATAGGCAAGTGGCTGATTTTTGGGATGAAATTGACCGACAGCAAGGCAATATCAGCCGTGACAGAACCGAACTTTCTAGGGTGGAAACGCAGTTAGACGATATTCACAACAAACTGCGAAATTTTCCTGACGGCGATGTCAGCCGCTTGCAAAAGCGCTTGGATGAAATTGAGGCAAAAATTGGCGAGTTGCACCGGGAAACAGGCTCTAACCAGCAGCAGATTGAGAGTTTGAAGGCGTCGAACGCGAATCTGGACAAGCAAATCGACAAGCAGCAACTGAACGAGCAAAGGCAAGTATTGGCCCAGCGCCGGATTGCTGCGACTCAGGATGCGATCGATCGCCTAACTGAAGTGCGATCGCGCTTAGAAAAACAGTTTTGTTCTCAGTTGGAAAAGCGGGTGCAAGATATTTTCAGTCAAATTTCTTTTACTCCTTACATCCCCAAGTTGAGCGATAAATACGAACTGACGCTAGTAGAAAATACGTCGGGCAAAGAATCTTTAGTTCCCGCTTCTACAGGAGAAAATCAAATTCTCAGTTTATCATTTATCGGCGGAATTATTGAGGGCGTGCGTGAGTGGAGTCAAAAGAATACTTTGATGGGCCCGGATAGCAGTACATTTCCAATTGTGATGGATTCTCCCTTTGGCAGTTTGGACGAGATTTATCGCAAGCAAATAGCGAACAAGCTGCCGAAGTTGGCGAATCAATTGGTAGTTTTGGTAACGAAAACTCAGTGGCGCGGAGAAGTTGCTCAAGAGATGGAAAGTTGCATTGGCAGGGAATACGTGCTGGTGTACAATTCTCCGAAAGCTGATTGCGAAGAAGATGCGATCGAACTTGGCGGGACGCGCTATCCTTTAGTTAAGCGCAGTCCAAATGAATTTGAATATACGGAAATTGTAGAGGTAGATTATGGCTTCTAATTCGGCAATTACGCAAGCTTTGGAAACGGATATTTGGGTGAAGGCGACGTGGGAAGAGTTTCTGAATTTGGCTGAGGATTCAGCATGGGAAAATGGCAAGTTTTATTACTATCAAGAACACATGAGGGTAGAAATGTCACCAGTAGGGCCATTGCACGGTAGCGATAATTCGATTGTTTCCTATGTGGTTATTCTGTTTGCGACGTTGAGAAATATCCGAGTAGTTCAGTTTGCAAATACCAGTTTTCGCAAAGCAGGTATCCGCGAGTTTCAACCCGATCTAGCTTACTACATCGGTTCAGATTTGAGAGTGCCTCCTAAAGACAGCAATTCACCTGTTAATTTGGATCAATACGATGCGCCTAATTTGGTAATAGAAATTGGTGCATCTTCTTGGAATGATGATTTAGGCAGCAAGCGGTTGCTTTACGAAGACGCAGGAATTAGCGAATATTGGGTGGATCGTGCGAATACGCAGGAGGTTTTTGCGTTTGCGATTAATGGCGGAGGTAGCGGGAGAATTCAAGAGTCGCGGGTTTTACCTGGGCTAGAAATCCGGTTAGTTGAGGAAGCTTTGAATCGGAGTCAAACGCAAGATGATGGGGAAATTAATCGCTGGTTGATTCAAATTTTTAGTCAAGGTTGAAAGGAGTTTGACGTGGAATTTGAATATACGGAAATAGTAGAGGTGGATTATGGCTTCTAATTCGGCAATTACGCAGGTTTTGGAAACGGATATTTGGGTGAAGGCGACGTGGGAAGAGTTTCTAAATTTTGCTGAGGATTCAGCATGGGAAAAGGGCAAGTTTTATTACTATCAAGAACACATGAGGGTAGAAATGTCACCAGTAGGGCCATTGCACGGGCGTCAAAATTCAATTATGGCCTGTGTAGTTATTCTGTTTGCAACATTGAGAAATATCCGAGTAGTTCAGTTTACTAACACAAGTTTTCGCAAAGCAGGTATCGGCGAGTTTCAGCCGGATTTAGCTTACTACATTGGTTCAGATTTAAGAGTGCCTCCTGATGATAGCAATTCTGCTGTTGATTTAAATCAATACGATCCGCCTAATTTGATAGTGGAAATTGGAGCGTCTTCTTTTAACGATGATTTAGGCAGCAAGCGGTTGCTTTACGAAGACGCAGGAATAAGTGAATATTGGGTTGAACGTGCAAACACGCGGGAGGTTTTTGCGTTTGCAATTAATGGCGGAGGTAGCGGGAGAATTCAAGAGTCGCGGGTTTTAGCGGGGCTGGAAATCCGGTTAGTGGAGGAAGCTTTGAACCGGAGTCAAACAGAAGATGATGGGGAAATAAATCGCTGGTTGATTCAAACTTTTACTCAAGGTTGAAGGGGGTTTGACGTGGAAAAAGAGTATCATAAGTTGGTGCGCGATCGCATTCCTGAAATTATTCGCAAAAGCGGGAATGAATGCGAGGTTGTAATTTTGTCGGAGGCAGAATACCGTCAAGCTTTGCTGCAGAAATTGATTGAAGAAGCGGGGGAAGCGGCCCAGGCCCACGACGAAGATTTGGTGGCGGAATTAGCGGATTTGTATGAGGTAATAGATGCGGTGATGGCGAGTTTTGGCATTTCGGGCGATCGACTTTTGGCGGAAAAAATGAAGCGGCGGGAAGCAAGAGGAGGTTTTGCCAAAAAAATTATGTTGTTGCGGACATTCTGAAAATTATCTGCGTTTATCTGTGTTTATCTGCCTCAAATCTGCGGTTACTCTATCAATCAAATGACTCACTTAAAAATTACATATTAATCCCAATGGCTGCTAACAAAATTAGAATTGCTAAAGATAAAGCGGAGTTAGTCAAATCATTAACTTTATCGGATAACAACACTGGCCCTTTCCAGACTTACGCCGATGTCATCGCTTTCGCCGCATCCTTGGGAAAGCAGCGGAAAAAACGATCGCCTTTGGGGGAAATTTCTAAACGAGAACCGGGTGCGATAGATGTTGATATTTTTATATCGAGGGGTTACGATATGGCGATTAAACTAATTGCGATCGCCGAAACCAAAAATCCTCAAATTCTCTCCCATCTCGACGAAAAATTGGAAGCAGAACGCTTGCAAATTTTTGAAGAATATGCTAATGGCGGACTGGAAATTTTGCGAGAAGAGTTGCGGGGTGCGGCGGATTATACCGATCGCCTTTTGTTGGTTTTGATTTCTGAAAGAGACAACCAGCATCGGTCAAATGAAGAATTCGATTTAAGCAAGTTTTTATTTTAATAGGTTTTCAATGAAGCACATCCCAAAAGATATAATCAAGAGATGCTTAAAGCAATCTGCAAAATTTCTTGCTTACAGTTACTCAGCATTTATTATTTGCTATTTCCTTCTCAAACTAATCTTTTGGGATAGAATAGGGATTATTGCCTTAATTAGCACTTTTATCCCCTTAATTTTCTTCCCTACTTTCCTGCTTCCCATCATCGGATTGTTAATTATCAAAAAAAGATGGTTCACTATTATTTCTGCGATCGCCTGCATTATCCTAATAAGTTGGCTGCACGTCAAATACTTTAGCCCCCAACCAATAAACATCACAAATTCGCAGCCCAGTATCAAAGTTTTATCCCATAACCTCAGTTGGTATAAAACTCAGTCACCTACGGGAGCATCCCGGTTTTGTAAATATCCCCAAATCAGCGTAAAATAGTTAAAATTAATAGAAGCGTTAAAAAAAGTCG
>NZ_JAUBSX010000091.1:0-16083 GCF_036704885.1 Microcoleus sp. F4-D5
CACGGCGACCATTATTGATCGTCCGCTCTCTTAATCCTGGTGGTGTAACCTTTTGACACTGATTCAGCAAGCCCTAATTAACATCTTTTCCGCACTTCTGTGCTTTTAAACAACTTGCAAACAACCAATGGAGAATCCAACCATGCAAAGCACAAACGCCATGCACATGGAATTACCTTCCTGCCGTTATTTTCCCCTCCTCAAACGCAACGATGGCGTCACCCAAAATGAGGACGTTCGCTACCTTCAGCGACTCTTGAACGCCAACGGATTTTCTCTAAATACTGATGGAGGATTCGGCCAGAAAACCCAACAAGCCGTCATCAATTTTCAAAAGCAACAACAACTCGTTGCTGATGGCATTGTCGGCCCTAAAACGTGGAATAAATTGGGTGTTTGTACAAATATATTTTAAAGTTTGTACAACCATATTTTAAACAGAGTAGGGCGTGCAGTGTGCGCCCTATTTCTCCGTCGAAGTTTCGACCCCAGACCACCCCTCCGGCGCTCCGTACATTCGATACTTGCGAGAGCGTTTGAAATACAGCATTGCTACCCGATCGTCTGGATTGATTTGTAAAATGTTTTGAAATACTTTTTGGGCGGCAACAAATTTTTGCTCGTAGTAAAAATTGAGAGCTTCTTGAAAAATCTCCGCAGTTTGCTGCTTAAGTACAATGCTCTCCTCTGTTTCTGTCTCGTAAATTTCAAACACCGACACGGGATTTGTCTTTCCTTTCACCATTACTCGATCGACAAATCTGTACTTATATTTTTCTGGATCGTCTAGGCGATCGATAATTGCACCGCTAACTAGAATTCCCGAACCGTAAACCTTAGTCAATCCTTCCAAACGAGAGGCGAGATTCACCGCATCAGCAATCACGGTACTTTCCATCCGTTCTCGCTCGCCAATTGTACCCAACATCAAATTGCCTGCGTGCAAACCGACGCCGATCGCGATCGGAAACAAGCCATTTTTTTGTCGCTGCTGGTTATAAATATTTACTTCTTTCTGCATATCAATGGCTGCTCGCACACCATCCTCCGGAGATATAGGAAACAGTGCCATGACTGCATCCCCAATGTATTTGTCAATAAACCCGTTATTTTTCCTGATTGCAGGGCTAACCCTTCCCAAATAAGTATTAATAAATGCAAAATTTTCAGGCGGGGTCATCTGTTCTGAAAGCGCCGTAAACGAGCGAATATCAGCAAACAGCACTGTCATATTTCTTTCCTGATTTTCGCCTAATTTTACTTCAATAATACTCGGTTTTTCCAGCAAGTTTAGAAAATCGTGCGGCACAAATCTGCCGTAAGCTGCATTCAGTTTAGCAAGGCGAATTTGCGTGTTAATTCTCGCCAACAATTCCTTTTTGATAAAAGGTTTAGTTACATAATCATTTGCTTCTAAGTTAAAAGCTTCTACCAAGTCGGTAGTTAGATTTTTGGCCGTCAGCATCAGAATAGGCATTTCTAAAGGCGAGTATTTTTTGCGAACTTCTCGACAGACTTCATAACCAGTCATCTGCGGCATCATTACATCGAGTAAAATTAAGTCCGGCTTAAATCCTGATTCAATCAGATTTACAGCTTCTAAACCGTTGCTCGCTTGAGTTATTTCGTAGTTTTCTATAGAAAGACTGTTGATGATAACCTGAATATTAATGGGTTCATCATCGACTACCAAAACTTTAATTTTTTCACTTTCTAGCAAGTCGCTATTCTCTGATACCTGAGAATTTATTAGAGAGGATTGGCGGGCTAGTTCAGGAGTGATAAAAATGGGATATCCCTCGCTTAAAGGCGGCTGCTTGTTGCTAAAATCTGGCTGGGTCTCAGATACGGGCAAAGTAAAGATGAATTGGGAACCGACTCCTACAGTTGAAGATACCCAAATTTTACCTCTGTGCAATTCCACTAATTGCTTGGCAACCGTTAACCCTAAACCAGTGCCGCCATATTCTCTAGCAGTGGAACCGTCAGCTTGTTCAAAGGATTCAAAAATTCGCTCTAATTTATCTTCGGGGATGCCGATACCGGTGTCGGATACAGTAATGGCTAATTGGGAACTAGGGAGTGATTGCGCGTTGCCCGTTACCAATTCTGCTGAAATTTCAACTCGGCCGCTTTCGGTAAATTTAATCGCATTGCCGATTAAGTTGTAAAGTATTTGCTGCAACCGATTCTCGTCGGCTGCTATTGGTGGCAAATCAGGGGCAACTGAGTTAATCAACTGCAAGTTTTTTTTGCCTACTAATGGCTGAGACAAAGTGAGAATTACAGAGACTATTTCTCGAATACCGATGGACTTAATTTGCAGTTCGAGCTTTTTGTGTTTGAGCTGAGAAAAATCCAGAAGATCGTTAATTAAAGAAGACAATCTTTTTCCAGAAGATGAAATCAAAACTAAGTTAAAATTTGTTGATTCTGGTAGTTGTCCGGTAGCACCGTCTATTAAAGATTCTGCAATCCCAATAATGCCGTTGAGGGGAGTGCGGAGTTCGTGGGAAGTATTGGCTAAGAATTCGTCTTTGAGTTTGTCCAGGCGCTGCAATTCGGTATTTTTAGTTTCTAAGGTACTAAAAGATGCTTGCAGTTGTTGTGCCATGCTGTTAAAAGCAGCGGCAAGTACGCCCAACTCGTCGGAGCGATCGAGCTTTACAGTTTGGTCAAATTGTCCTTCAGACAAAGCTATTGCTGCATTTTTTAATTTTATAAGAGGTTTGATAATCCAGCGAGAAGTGAGAATTCCCAACACACTTGCCATGCCCAAAGCTGCCAGACACAGTAACACTGTAGTTCGGTTGCCCGCATGAATTTGTTCCATAAAGTCGGCTTCGGGAACGACGACAACAATCAGCAAATCTAAACGCTTGTCGTCTTGGAAGGGCAGGACTTTTAAAAATTGCTGCTTCCCGTCGATCTCAAAATGGATTTGCTGCGATTTGGTAATTTGGCGGAAGTTTTGAAAGTAAGTTTCTAAATATTTAGCTGTAGTTTGCGTTACTGTATCGCTGCTTTCTGTAACTTTAAACAGTTCTTTTTTACCGTTTTGAGTGCGGAAAGGTTTTTCAGGTGTCGAAGTTGCCAGCAGCGTGCCGTTTCTTTCGATAATAAAAGTTTGACCGGATTTACCTATTTTGAGGCTGTTTAAAAATTGACCGATACTGTCGAGACGCAAAGCAGCAATTAATACTCCTTCTAGCTGTTTCTGGCTGTTGTAAACGGGTTGCAGCGCGCTGAGTATCAAGGTGGGTTCTAGGAAAGATATATAAACTGAACTCCAAGTTGGTTTGGCTTCTAGAGCCGCATAGGAGTAGGAAGGGTGCTGTCGGATGTCGAAGTTTTTGACGTAGGCTGCTACTGTGGTGCGATCGCCCGTATCATTAGTATTGTAAGAATAAAAATCAAAATTTGTAGACGGGCCCGAGGCGTTAATCAATAAAGTGCCGTCAGACATTTTTTCGCCAGTGCGATATTCTCCATCTTGATTGGCGATCGACGTAAAATTGATATAAGGATATAATTGCACTTGCCGCCACAGATACTTTTCCCAAGCTGACAAGTCTTTCATGTTCACAAAACCCAGTTTCACTGCATCCAGCTTGCTTTGATTGATTTGGTGCGGAGTTTGCAGATAAGTCCTCAAATTTTGCTCGATGCGATTGCTCACCTCCCCCATCAACTGAGCCGCAAGGTCATTTACTGCTTTTTGAGAGTTCCTAAATGATAAATAGCCTACAATACCCACTGCTGCAAATACTTGCAAGACAAACGGAACTACGAGCACAGTTTGCAGGCTCGCTTTGACTGACATTTTGGCAACTAAGCGCTTGAGATCGAGAGTTGACATAACATTAATTTAGCTTAAAAGACCCAATTAATACTCGGAGCGAAAACTTACCTCTGGTAAGTATTATAAGCCATTTTGTACTTAAACAAAACTTACGCAAGGATGACCCGAACTCGTTTCTACAATCCTCAATCTTATACCAAATTATTAAAAGTCAAAGCGAACAGCAGGGACATGGGGATGCCCTGTCCTACTCCCCGCGCCGGACTGGGCATTGCCGTATCCCTACTTTTCATCTAAAGCTTCTATCCCCGACCATCCTTCTGGCACTCCATACATTCGATTCTTCAGAGAGCGCTGACAGTAAATTGCTGCTAACTTATCTTGAGGATTTATTTCGCAAATATCCTTGAATATTTTTTGCGCTTTACTAAATTTTCGGTCGAAATAAAACTCCAGACCCAGTTGAAATTCAGCAGCAGTTTCCTGTTTTAGTTCAATGCTTTGTTCTGTTTCTGCATCATAAATTTCAAACACGGAGACAGCAGATTTTTTCCCTTTTACTGTGACTCGATCGACAAATCGGCACATATATTTTTCTCGATCGCCCAAACGCTCTAAAATTGAGTCGCTAACTAGAATTCCCGCGCCGTAAACCTTAGTCAGTCCTTCCAAGCGAGACGCGAGATTCACCGCATCAGCAATTACTGTACTTTCCATCCGTTCTTGCTCACCAATCGTACCCAACATTAAACTACCCGCGTGCAAACCGATGCCGATCGTAATCGGCGCGTAATTGCTGATTTCTCGCTGCTGGTTGTAAACCATAACTTGTTTTTGCATTTCCACCGCCGCGCAAACAGCATCATCTGCCGACTCAGGAAACAGTGCCATAATCGCATCGCCAATATATTTATCGATGAAACCTTGGTGAGCGCGAATTACCGGACTCACTCGGCTGAGGTAGCTGTTGATAAAATTAAAGTTTTCTTGAGGTGTCATCGCTTCGGAGATAGTCGTAAAGGAGCGAATGTCAGAAAATAAAACTGTCATTTCTTTCTGAATTTGATCCCCTAGTCCGACATCAACAATACTTTCACGTCCCAAAAATCGCAGAAAGTCGTGGGGGACAAATCTACCGTAAGCTGCATTGATTTTTGCCAGACGGATGTGAGTTTTGATTCTGGCTAGCAATTCATTTTTGACAAACGGTTTAGTTAAAAAATCATTGGCTCCTGCATTGAAACCATGCACTAAGTCAGATACTTGATTTTTGGCAGTCAGCATCACAATTGGCACTTCTATAGCGGTGAATTTCTCCCGGATTTTCTCGCAAACTTCGTAACCAGTCATCCGCGGCATCATCAGATCTAGCAAGATCAAATCCGGCTTGTAGCCTCTGTCTATAAGGGCTAAAGCTTCTTTACCGCTGCTAGCTTTGGCGAGCGCATATTTTTCGAGAAGTAAATTGTTAGCCAATACCTGAATATTCACAGCTTCGTCATCTACAATCAAGATTTTAATCCAACTGTTTTCTTGGCATTCTTTATCGTCGCTCAAACTGTTATCATTAAAAGTTGGTGCAGCAGTTGCATTAGTTATTAACTTGCGATCGTTGGTTCTTGAAACTAAAGACGGTCGAACCGTGGCTGGCAAATGCTTGCGGTCGAGATACTGATTTTGAGAGATTGGCAAACTAAATGTAAACTGCGAACCCATACCTACTTTTGAATGTACCTGAATTTCGCCGCCGTGCAGCTCGACTAACTTCTTTGTAACTGCCAAACCTAAACCTGTTCCTCCGTATTCTCTAGAAGTGGAACCATCTGCTTGTTCAAAAGATTGAAAAATTCGTTCTAATTTATCTTCTGCAATGCCAATACCAGTATCGGATACCGTAATTTGCAGTTTTGACCTGACAATTAAAGATTGAAGCTGGCTGGTTAATGAACTTTCTTTTTCTGCCAAAGGCGGCGAGTCCAAGCCGATCGCATTAGCCGAAATTTCTACAGTACCATTGTCGGTAAATTTAATCGCATTTCCGATTAAATTATAAAGAATTTGTTGCACCCGATTTTCATCCGCATCCACGAGGGGAATGTCGGCAGTGACTGAATTAATTAACTGCAAATTTTTTGTACCAATTAGAGGTTGAGAAAGAGTCACCACAATATCGACAATTTCTCGGATGCCAACAGGCTTGATTTGCAGTTCAATATTTTTGTGTCTCAGCTTCGAGAAATCGAGAATGTCGTTGATGAGATTGCACAGTCTTCTGCCGCTAGATGCAATAATTTCCAAGTTGGAAATAGTCGCTTCTGGCAATTGTCCTGTGGCCCCGTCGAGCAAGGATTCAGTTAAACCGATAATTCCGTTAAGCGGGGTGCGGAGTTCGTGAGAAGTGTTGGCTAAAAATTCGTCTTTGAGTTTGTCAAGTCGCTGCAATTGGGCATTTTGATTCTCTAATTTTGTGAAAGATACTTCCAATTGACCGGCCATGCTGTTGAAAGCATTAGCTAATTTTCCGAGTTCGTTAGATGCCGCAATATTTACCCGAGTTTCAAACATTCCGCTGCTCATTTTAGTAGCGGCAGATGTTAGGGATTTCAAAGGATTTGTAATCGATCGAGCAAAAGCCACTCCCAAGCCCACGGCGACGATGGCGCTGGCGAGGGTAACTGCACCCATGACGTATAGGAGGTTACGCACGGGAGCGTAAGCTTCGGCTGTAGGTAGCTCTACAACCACCATCCACTGCACCCTCCGCACGATCGCACCCGTGCCAATAACTTCTTCCCCGCGCAAGCCTCGATAAACCATCGGAGATTGAATCCCCGAAGCTAAAGCTAATTTGGATAACTCTCGCACAAAGGATCGCCCTCGCAAATCTTGCAGTAAATACGGATTAATCTTGCTTCCGGTTTCTGAAATTAGTACGGAGCGGTGATCGAGAACGTAGCTGTATCCTGTTTTTCCAACTTGCGATCGGGCGGCAATTTGAGTTAAAAAATTGAGACTGACTCTGGCAAATAATACTCCGGCAATTTGATTGTTATTGTCGCGAACAGGCACTGCTAAGTTAACAACTTTAACCGCTGTTTTTAGATCTACATCTACTGGACTAACATAATTTTGACTTTGCCGAAAAGTCTCCCAAAATACAGGTGTTTCAGCAGAAATACCTGCTAAATTTAAGCTATAGATAGAGAAGGATTCGTAAGGCGACATCGCCTGTAGGATTTGACCTTGACTGTTAAAAATTCCGACCACTTCGTAGGCGCTGTTGCTGTTGACCAATCCTTCGAGAATGCTGCGCTGAGTTTCAGGATTAAATTCTGTTAAACCGCGCAATTCTGATAAATAATTGAGTTGGCGCTGCAAGTTATCCAGATAAGCGCTAATTTGGACAGCAGCAGCTTGCGAGCGCCCGTACTGAAGCTGTTTTGTCTGTTCTATTTGTCCCCGAAAGCTGAGGTAAGCTAAGGTACTTCCCGCCATCAATACGCTTGCCACAACAATCGAGACAAAACCGTAACGCAGTTGATTGGCAATTGAGGACATTAGATTCTGCCACTTAACAGTTTGAACTCACTTTATAGGATACACCCAATTTCACATTTTTAAGACTTGCGGAATCGCGATCGTTGATTTCTTGTTACCTTTGCCTAAGTTATGGTTTTATAGATCTAATTTTTGTTTCCAGATAACATCTTCAATCCAAATGCGATCGGGAAGCAGTCCCAACCGAAAGAAAATTTCCGCAATCCGCTGCTGTTCTTCAACAGCCCTGTCTTGAATTGGCAGCACATCGTAGCGGCGGCTTTTCGTTAACATGATAGCTGTGGTTATTTTCATTCCCCTTCGAGCGCTGATAAACTTTGCTGCTGCCTCGGGATTTTTAGTTATCCAAGTAGCCATCTGTCGCGTTTCTCCCATCACTATTTTAACAATATCGGGAAACTCGCTAGCAAAAGAGCGACTTGCCAAATAGAAGTTTCTATCATTCATCAGTCCGTCGCTGTTAGTCAAAAAATGAACAGGCATCGTTTCCTGTAACTGAGCTAGAAACGGCTGCCAAATAGCCCAAGCATCAACATCGCCTCTCACAAATGCTTCCTGAGCTTTTGGCGGAGGCAAATCGACCAATTGGGCATCTTTTAACTGCAAGCCAACTTGAGTTAACGCCCGAATTAACAAATAGTGACCTGCGGTTTTCTGAGTTGCTGCTATTTTCTTGCCTTTGAGATCCGCTAGAGTCCGAATTGGAGAATCTTGAGGAACTATGATGCCAATGCTTCCAGGTAAAGCGGAATCATTAGCAATATAAACAAAAGGTACGCCGTCTGATTGGGCAAAAATTGGCGGCGCAACTCCTGCATAACCCAGATCGATTTTTCCTTTTCCTATTGCTTGTAAAATTGGCGGCCCTGCGGCAAATTCCGTCCATTCTACAGACCATCCAATTTCTGCTAAACGGGTTGCCAAAGAGCCTTTAGCTTTGAGATAAAACAGCGCTCCGAAACGCTGATGGCCGATTCTTACCACTCTTGTTAAGTTTGAGGGTGCATTTTGATTTTTTGCTGTAGATTTATTTATTAGTTTTGAGTTGCAACTTGCGAGAGCTGAACAAAAGCAAAAAAATAGTATAAATAGCAGCGAATATTCCCAACCAAAACCCGGTTTAATAATATGTTGATGGCAATGAAGTATTTTAAATTTAGTGTTTTTCTGGCTCATAAAAAATATGAAAAATAGGTTGGGCAGGAGTAAAATATTTCTGATATTTTTTACAGGACTTATATGATGTCCGCTTAATTCCTGCTGTTAAAAAATGTCTAATTAAAAATCAAAATTTAGCGGGCTGCCCCTGAAATTAGCCGCAAAATTAAGCTATATTATAGCAGATTTCGGGAAAGTGAGATTTGCTATGGCTGACTCTATTGCTCGTCGCTTGGAACAATATACGGTAAAACGATCGCGCGAAGTTTTAATCGTCAAGGCCGAAATTGACGGCGAATTAGATGAAATTGCTATTTTTAAAGGCTTTTCTAGCTCTTTGACGCGATCGACCGCGAGCGATCCTGAGGTTCCTGTTTTGCCGTCGGGAGCAAAAATTGTCAGTGTCGATCGCCTGGAGAGCCCCTACAATCCAAATAACCCCCGCTATCTTCAGCAGGGGTTATCTTGGGAAACAATGCAATCTCTCTTGTCCGAGGCGGGAGTTTAGCTCTGGCATTAGGGACACAGCGCGAAAAAAACAGCAGGGACACAACATTGTTGTGTCCCTACTACAAAAGCACTATGTCCTCACCCTTAGAGCTAGAGCGTGCCGCCTGCAGCTTGGAAACGAGCTCTCGCGCGTTTGATTGCTTGCTTGGCTTGAATTTGCTCTTGCAAAGTGCCGCTAGCAGCCTTTTCCAAACGAGCTTCTGCTTCGGTGTAAGCAGTACGAGCAGCTTCTTTATCAATGGTTTCGCCTTTTTCAGCGCCGTTGACAAGAATAGTAACTATGTTTTCTTGGATTTCTGCAAAGCCGCCCATCAGAGCAATAGACACCCATTCCTTGCCGGGACGGACGCGCATCACTCCGGTATCCAAAGCCGTCAACATTGGAGCGTGACCGCTCAAGATACCAAGTTGGCCTGTGGTGCTCGGCAGAATTACTTCTTCAGCATTAGAATCCCAAACAGTTTTGTCTGGGGCCACTACGCGCACAGTTAATGTCATAAATTGTCAGTTGTCGGTTGTCGGTTGTCAGTTGTCAGTTGTCAGTTGTCAGTTGTCAGTTGTCGGTTGTCAGTTGTCAGTTGTCAGTTGTCAGTTGTTACCAATAACCAATAACTAATAACAAATAACTAATAACTACTGACTCATGACTGCTGACTGCTGACTACTGACTAATGACTAAAATTACTTGGCGTCAGCTTTCATTTTTTCAGCTTTGGCGATCGCCTCGTTGATATCGCCCACCAAATAGAACGCTTGTTCCGGTAATTCGTCAAGTTCGCCAGCCAAAATCATCTGGAAGCCCTTAATGGTATCTGCCAACTTGACGTACTTGCCGGGGGCACCGGTAAACACTTCGGCCACAAAGAACGGTTGAGACAAGAACCGTTCAATTTTGCGAGCGCGAGAAACGGTCAAGCGGTCATCTTCCGACAGCTCGTCCAAGCCCAAAATTGCAATAATGTCTTGCAATTCCTTGTAGCGTTGCAGAGTTGACTGCACCTGACGAGCAACACCATAGTGCTCTTCGCCGACAACGCTAACTTGCAACATCGTAGACGTAGAATCCAGCGGGTCAACAGCCGGATAAATCCCCTTCGCAGCCAAGCCGCGAGACAACACAGTTGTAGCGTCCAAGTGAGCAAAAGTTGTAGCCGGGGCGGGATCGGTCAAGTCATCCGCAGGTACGTACACAGCTTGAACCGAAGTAATCGAACCTTCGGTAGTCGAAGTAATCCGTTCTTGCAAGTCGCCCATGTCTGTACCGAGAGTCGGCTGATATCCCACAGCCGAAGGCATCCGACCCAACAAAGCCGATACCTCAGAACCCGCTTGCACGAACCGGAAGATATTGTCAATGAACAGCAGCACGTCTTGCTTGCTGACATCGCGGAAGTATTCGGCCATCGCCAGAGCCGACAGGCCCACGCGCATCCGAGCACCGGGCGGCTCGTTCATTTGACCGTAAACCAAGGCAATTTTCGACTTGCTGCGGTCTTCTTCGTCAATAACCCCCGACTCGATCATTTCTTTGTAGAGGTCATTACCTTCGCGGGTGCGCTCGCCCACACCGCCGAACACGGACACGCCGCCGTGAGCTTTGGCGATGTTGTTCACGAGTTCCATCATAATCACGGTTTTGCCGACGCCTGCGCCTCCGAACAAACCGATTTTGCCTCCGCGGCGGTAGGGGGCCAGGAGGTCGATTACTTTGATCCCGGTTTCAAACACCGAAGGCTTGGTTTCGAGTTCGGTGAAAGTCGGCGGGTTGCGGTGAATGGGCATACTTTCGGAAGTATTGACCGGACCGAGGTTGTCTACGGGTTGGCCGATGACGTTAAAAATCCGGCCCAGAGTTGGGGTTCCGACGGGAACTTGGATCGGTTCGCCGGTATCTACTACTTCCATGCCGCGCACCAAGCCGTCGGTGGTACTCATGGAAACTGCACGCACTTGGCTGTCTCCGAGCAGTTGCTGAACTTCGCAGGTAACGGAAACGTCTTGACCTGCTTCGTTTTTGCCGGAAATCGTGAGAGCGTTATAGATTTGGGGCAGTTTGCCGCCTGGGAATTTTACGTCTACAACCGGTCCAATGATTTGGGTGATGTAGCCTACGTTCGTTTTTTCTGCGGTGGATACCATGAATAGTGCCTTTGTTAGGATGCTATTTTTCCCGTTGTGGAAAAAGTCTTAACATTTAGAAATGCTATTCCTCAGAGTACCACTGAACAGACTCACTATTTAGATTTGTATGGGGCTGGTTAAGAGTCATTTTTCTGTTTGCTGCCCTCGCTTTTTTTTCCTGCGAGCTGCAGCCAAAGCCCCGAGCCCCAGCATCGTCCCAAATACCGTGACTGGTTCGGGGGCTAACTCAGCCGACACGCTGAAGTCTTGGAAGTCAACGTCGTTTCCTCCTCCTACATCGTCGAAGGAGATTTTTGTGCCCTGAGCCAGTTGGGTCATTGTGACCGATGAATATTGGTCTGGGCCTTTACCGCCGTTGATGTTTGTAAATGAGTCGTTGGAGCTGTAGTCGAGCTTAAAGTCGCCAAATACAGCTTGCTGACAGCCCCCCAACAGACAGTCCTCTCTCCGGAACTGGGTGCCGGCGGCAAACCATTCCGGGCTATTCATGAAGGTGCTTGACGAGACGTACTGCTCGTATTGTTGACCCGTCCCGCTGTCGCTCCACAGCAGCAGGGCATAAACTTGATCCTGCAAAAATGTGAAGGTTTGGGTGATCGAGCCGTCGTTGGATGTGACACCGCTGCCGAAGGTTCCCTTCCATTCATCGGCGTCGCCGTTATCTGAGGGTTGAACCTCGGAAAACAGTCTGGCGATGTTGGTGTAGCCAGTGTTTCCTGACTGAGCTTGGGCTACCCACAAGCTGGATTTGTAATTGCCGTGAGATTGGTCGAATGTAAATTTTATATTGGTATCTCGCTCGAACTGGATGCCGGTGGTGCCAAACGTGAAAGCTCGGACGGGCGTGCAGATGCTGAGCAAGATTGTGGTTGCCAAGCTGGCGACTGTAAAAGATGTTTTTTTGACTAGCGTTAAGGTAGTCATAACCCTGATTCCTCCAGTATTGTTACGTAGTAAGGCGCAAAATGCCATGTTGCCGTGACGCGAATCGACGATCGCGAGCCTGCTATGTTTCGGGCGACCGTCAAATCTACAGAAGAGGCTCCACACCAGTGAATCTACAGACCGAGATCGCTTAAGTGTGTTTGTGAGTAAATGAGTGCTTCTTCTAAGAGTTTTCACTGACACTAGAGTGCCACACTTTAATCTGTTACAGCAAGATTTTCACCTTGCCTAGACTTCAAACCTACTACATTTACTCCGTCTCGGTAACGGTCTCAAGCTGACTGTAAGACTTGCAAATACTGGCTTTCAACAAAAATACATAAAAATTTTTACTCATGTTTTGTGAAGTTTTGGTAAAGATAATCTAAAACTTATAAAGTTTCGGAGAAAAATTAGGCTGTTCGCCCACTTGGCACTCAAAGGGGGCTGCAAGCGGTTCGCCCGGTGCAGAAGAAGGTAGCGGTCGCAAGTAGGGATTTGAGCGAGTTTTTTGCCACTGGAAGCAAGCGGGAGAACAGGCGATCGATATTTACGTAATTTTGACTAATATTCCGAATTTTTAAACCCCTAACCCTCGCGTTGCGCGCATATTTGCACTAACAGTCCCGGACGCATCAACCCGGTTTTTTAAGAAGATAATTGCGTCGGTCGATTTGAGATTTGAGAATTGAGATTGACTGGACAGATGAATCTGGGAGTTTCAACAACAGCATAAAATTTTGAGCTCTCCACGACAAGAGTCCGCGGCTGGTATCCATTTTTGGGCTGGGTTAGGGAAGCAGTGAAAAAAGTGGAAACAAGAAACCAAGTTTCATGGCCAGCGCTTGAGTGCTAGTAAAAAAAGTGTTTCTACGTAAATTATAGTAATTAAACACATACATTTCCTTCGGCTTCCACTTCTAATTATTCGCGGATACAAAATATATCTATACTATTGACATGAGAAAATTTTATAAGTAAAAATAGGATAAATAAATACGATCGCACTTTCAGCACAATCTTTAAACACAATGACAGCCAACAGACTGCATTTCCTCGGATGGTTATTCATTGTTAGCTGGCTGAGTGCAGCGGCGGGTTCGGCTTCCTCGCAACCCATCACCCCGGCACCAGACGGCACTAACACTGTTGTTACTCCCAACGGCAACCGCTACGACATTTCCGGGGGGTCCTTCAGCGGAGATGGGGCTAATCTTTTTCACAGTTTTACTCAGTTTGGCCTCAGCGAGGCTCAAACGGCTAACTTTCTGACCAATCCCAATATTCAAAATATTTTGGGACGGATTACTGGGGGTAATCCTTCTTTAATAAATGGCTTAATTCAAGTTACGGGCGGCAATTCCAATTTATTTTTGATGAATCCTGCCGGCATGATTTTCGGGCCGAATGCCAGTCTCAACGTGCCTGGATCTTTTAATGCTACTACGGCGACAGGCATTGGTTTTGGGAACGATCGGTGGTTTAGCGCGATCGGCAATAACAATTGGGCAAGTTTCATCGGGACACCGAATAGTTTTGCGTTTACAAATTTGCCTGGGGGAAGCATTGTTAATACAGGCAATCTGACGGTGACACCCGGTCAAAGTTTAACTTTGATAGGCGGTACCGTTGTCAACACGGGTCAGCTAACTGCGCCTAGCGGCAATATTCTCATCAGCGCCGTACCCGGTAACAATTTGGTACGCATCAGTCAAGCTGGCAATTTATTGAGTTTGGATATTCAGCCGACAGTAACTCAAACATCGCTGCCGAACAATTGGACGCAGCCAGTGTTATCTTTGCCGGAGTTGCTGACTGGACAAGGTGTGGCACAGGCGACGGGTTTGACGGTAAATCCCAATGGGGAAGTTGTGTTGACGGGGAATGCTGCTGTGCCGGGAACTGCGGGAACTGCGATCGCATCCGGCACTCTGAACGTCTCTGGCAACACTGGCGGTACTGTAAATATTTTAGGGGATAGAGTAGGTGTTATTGCGGGCAATATCGATGTTTCTGGGATTAACGGCGGCGGTAATATACTGATTGGGGGAGATTATCAGGGTTTGGGGACAGTGCCCAATGCTTTGCGGACTTTTGTTAGCAGCGACTCGACAATTAACGCTGATGCTGTTAGCAATGGGAATGGCGGGCGAGTCATAGTTTGGGCTGATGAAACTACTCGCTTTAATGGGAATATTACAGCCAGAGGCGGCTTATTTTCTGGGAATGGCGGCTTTGTGGAAGTGTCGGGAAAGCAATCGCTGCATTTTCAAGGATTAGTTGATTTGCGATCGACCTTTGGCATCGCTGGCACCTTATTGTTAGATCCTACTGATATCACTATTAGCGCAGATGCGGATGCAGGCGGCACTTTTGTAGGGGGAGCATTTACGCCCTCGGCGGGTACTTCTACAATTAATAATGGGACGCTGCAAACACAGCTTGCTTCGGCAAACGTGACTATTTCTACTGCGTCGGGTTTTCCGAGCCAAGGCGATATTACAGTCAGCGCTCCCGTTGGTTGGAATAATAGTAATTCTTTGACACTGAATGCTAATAATAATATTACGGTAGATCAACCTATTACTAATGGTGGAAATGGCGCGATCGTATTAAATGCTGGTAATGCAATATCAGTCAATAGCGACCTTTTTACTACGGGCGGGAATATTACTCTCACCAGTACCAATGATATCAACATCGCTGCGGGCAACGGCAATCTGAATGCCCAAAACTTATTGGGAAATGGAGGAACGATCGCCCTCTCAACGGCTGGCGGTAACATTACCACTGGTAATCTAAATTCCTTCTCTGATGTAGGTACGGGAGGGAATATCAACCTCTCTATTACTGGAGGAACAGGTGCGATCGACACAACTGCTGGAATTCTCAATTCCTATTCCCAGGCTGGAAATGGAGGAACGATCACCCTCTCAACGGTTGGCGGTAACATTACCACTGGTCTTATCAATTCCTACTCCTCTGATGGCAGTGGAGGGAATATCAACCTCTCTATTACTGGAGGAACAGGTGCGATCGACACAACTGCTGGAAATCTCCTTTCCTTTTCTCAGCTAACAGGAAATGGAGGATCGATCGCCCTCTCAACGGCTGGCGGTAACATTACCACTGGTGTTCTGAATGCCTTCTCCTCTGATGGAGGTGGAGGGAATATCAACCTCATAGTGACTGGAGGAACAGGTGCGATCGACACAATTGCTGGAGAGGTCATTTCCTTTTCTCAGGCTGGAAATGGAGGAACGATCGCCCTCTCAACGGCTGGCGGTAACATTACCACTGGCGATCTGAGTTCCTTCTCCTTGGATGCAGGTACGTCCGGGAATATCAACCTCTCTATTACTGCTGGAAAAGGTGCGATCGACACAACTGCTGGAATTATCAATTCCTATTCCCAGCGAGGAAATGGAGGAGCGATCGCCCTCTCAACTGTTGGCGGTAACATTACCACTGGTACTATGGACTCGCATTCAGTAGATGGAGGTACGGGAGGGAACTTCACCTTCAACTCTGGTCCAGGAAATATTATTCTTAGCGGTAATATAAAGACCTCAAAGAACGCCGCCGGTAGCGGTGGCAATATTACCTTCGACTCACCAGTTGTCCTTAGTAAACCAACTATTACCCTAACAACATCAGGAAATCCCAGCAGCGGCAATGTTACCTTTAATAGTAATCTCGATGGCACTACAGCAAACAATGAAAGTTTATTGGTGAATGCCGGTGCCGGTAATATTACATTTAATGGTGCAGTTGGCAATACCAAGGCATTAGGAAATATTAATGCTAACTCTACAGGAATAACCGCATTTAATCAAACAGTCAAGGCCGCGAGTTTGACGACAGATCCAGGCGGCACAACTCAAGTGAAGGGAAATGTCGCTACAATTGGCTCTCAAACTTACGGAGATGCAGTGACAATTGCCACTAATCCGATTATTTCAGGCAGCGGCGTTACTTTCAATAATACT
>NZ_JAUBSX010000091.1:16183-28322 GCF_036704885.1 Microcoleus sp. F4-D5
CGACTTAACTGTAAATGGGGGTACGGGTAATATTACATTCAATGGTGCAGTTGGCAATACCAAGGCATTAGGAAATATTACTTCTAACTCTACAGGAACAACCGCATTTAATCAAACAGTCACTGCCGCGAGTTTGACGACAGATCCAGGCGGCACAACTCAAGTGAAGGGAAATGTCACTACAATCGGCCCTCAAACTTACGGAGATGCAGTGACAATTGCCAATAATCCGATTATTTCAGGTGACAGCATTACTTTCAATAATACTGTAGACGGCACCAGCGATTTGACGGCGAAGGCGATTAGCGGTAATGTGATATTTAATGGTGCAGTTGGTGCTGCAAGCGCGATCGGCAATTTAACAGCTAATTCTACAGGCACAACCGCATTTAATCAAACAGTTAATGCCGCGAGTTTGAATGCAGATGCTGGCGGCACAACTCAAGTCAAGGGAAATGTCACTACAATCGGCCCTCAAACCTACGGAGATGCAGTGACAATTGCCAATAACCCGATTATTTCAGGCAGCGAAATTACTTTCAATAATACTGTAGACGGTACCAGCGATTTGACGGTGAAGGCCGCTAGCGGTAATCTTACCTTCAAAAGTGCGATCGGCGAAACAACTCCTCTCACAAATTTAACTGCAAACAGCAAGATATCTTTAGGCGGCAATGTCACTACAACCGGCAGCCAAACTTATGCAGATGCTGTCACTGTTGCCAAAAACTCAATTCTTTCAGGCCGCGACATTACTTTCAACAAGACAGTTGACGTGGCTGGTAATCTCGGTATTGCGGCTGATAATGTCAATCTCAAAGACACTGTAACAACCACCAATGATGGCAGGCTCACAATTGCCAATAAGGTAAATTTGAATATTGAGAAAAACCTGAACTTAGACGGTGCATTTATTCAAAATGGCGGGGGAAATGTTGCGGTTAGCGGAAATATCACCACAACTAATGATAACATTAGTTTTAGCGGACCGGTGACATTAAAAGCTCCTGTAAATTTTACACTTGGAGATGCAACGATTGCTTTCGGTTCTAGTTTATCGGCAGGTAGTAACCCCCTGACGTTAACGGCAAGTGAAATTGATTTTTCCGGGAATGTTTCTGGTACTGGCGCGTTAAGGCTGCAACCCGCAACAGCCAGCGAAAATATTGTTGTTGGCGGAGTTGATAACAATACTAGCGCTTTAGATTTGACTGCATCGGAACTTAATTTGATTCAAAATGGATTTAGCTCGATCGCGATCGGGCAATCCGATAGCAGCGCCAATATTAGTATTCCCTATAATCTCACATTTTTAGATCCAGTAAATATTCAAACGGGAACAGGTACGATCGCACTTGATGGAACTATCACCGGACTTGACAACAGCAGTGTTGCTATCCAAGGTTCAACAATTAATTTGAACTATGGCATCAATACAACTAACAATATAGATTTGACTGGCAACGTTCAACTGAAAAACCAGGTTGAACTTAAAAGCAGCGTTGGTAGCATTAATATAAAAGGGGCGATAGACGGCGGTCATTTGTTGGGCTTAGATGCCGCGAATGGTAATGTGCTGCTGCAAGGAAATATCGGAGAAACAACGCCATTATCGGTTTTGAATGTTACCGCAGCGAATGCGGAATTTATCGGAAATGTTAAAAGCAATTCTGGTTTTAATGTGACGGCTTTCACTACTAAATTAGGCGGGGATGTTACGACTAATAACGGCAACATTAATATTAGCAATGCTTTGGTTTTGACCAAGGATGCAGTATTTAGTACCGCCGGGGGAAATATTGCTTTTGGTGCGATCGACAGTGACAGCATTAATGCCCGCGACTTAACTCTAGCCTCCGGTAGCGGCAGCATCACTTTCAACGGTGCGGTGGGGGCCACCAGAAAGTTAGGAGATCTTGAGATCGACAATGCTGGCAATGTGACAGGAAACTCGACAATTAACGCGCAAGAATTGACAGCATCAAACACGGAAAAAGTCAATTTATCGGGAGATGTCACCGCCGGCGAAGTCGATATTACTGCCAAGGGCGATATAAGTGTTAAAAATATTACTACTAATGGCGGAGAAATTGAATTTACAAGCGGTAACAATTTCACAGCCGGTAATTTGAATACATCGGGAAACAGTGGCGGTGACATAACTGTTGAGGCGATAACTTCAATTACGGCGGGACAAATTAACTCTAGCGGTATAGCCGGAAATGCCGGCAATGTGTTCTTAGATCCGATCGGCGATATTCAAGTAGAGTTTATCAATGCCCAAGGCGGTACAGGCGGCACCGGCGGCGATGTCACAGCAATAACAGGCAATTTTTTCCGGGCTACAGGTGCTTTTTCAACACCTTTTTCGCCGACGGGATTTGCTAGCATTTCTACTGCTGGCGGCACAGGTAGCGGAAATATCGCAATTACACACGCTGGGGGAGATGGAGGGACGCCGATTCAACCGTTTGTGGTGGGGGATGCTGCTAGCAACGGTACGGCGGGTGCAATTACAACGGGACAATCTAGCATTACTTCGCAGTCGTTTCCGCGTTCTAGCAGTGTTGGTAATATTTCATTTTCGACTGATGACGGCATTGACCCGACGCCAACGCCAACTCCAACTCCGACTCCAACGCCAACTCCGACTCCAACGCCAACTCCGACTCCGGTAGTAACTCCAACTCCGACTCCAGTTGTCACTCCGACTCCGGTAGTAACTCCAACTCCGACTCCGGTTGTCACTCCGACTCCGGTAGTAACTCCAACTCCAACTCCAGTTGTCACTCCGACTCCGGTAGTAACTCCAACTCCGACTCCAGTTGTCACTCCGACTCCGGTAGTAACTCCAACTCCGACTCCGGTTGTCACTCCGACTCCGGTAGTAACTCCAACTCCAACTCCAGTTGTCACTCCGACTCCGACTCCGAGTGTCACTCCCACTCCAAGCGATCCTAGGGAAATACAAGTGCCCGCACCTGTCCCCACACCAACATCGCCCACAGCCACAGATATACCCGCACCGCAAGAAGAATCTTCAACCCCTGATTCAGAAGACTTTCAACGCGGCAAAATTCTACCGCTAGACAATCCCGGTGTAGCGACCGATCGAGTTTTAACTATCGATCGAAGTATTACCAGTAAATTACCCTCCGGCGTCGTACAACCTTCATCAGAAGAATCAAAACAACCAACAGTCAACCCTACTTCTAATTTAGTTCTGGGATATGTTCCGTCTCCCGATCGACTTTTTGAAGTCAACGACATACAGAATATAGTCTGGAGAATCGAAGAAATCAGGAATCAAGAATTTGGACAATACTTGGGGGTAAAAGCCAACCTCCCAGAGGAAAAAGTCTTGATTTCGACCTTCCAACAAACTTTACAAGATATCGAACAGCAAACCGGCAAGCGGTCTGGTATTATCTACATAGTCTCGCGAAAAGATCGACTGGAACTAATTTTAGTTCCTCCCGTCGGGCGGCCGATTCACTACAGCGTTCCCGAAGCCAACAAAGCAGCCTTATTCCCCACCGTCCAGGAGTTCCGCGCTGAAATCACCAATCCCGCAAAACGCACTACTACCACTTATCTAGCCGCCGCCCAGCAATTATATAAATGGGCGATCGCACCCCTAGAAAAAGACTTAGAAAACTTAGGAATTCAGACTTTGTTACTGTCAGTCGATCCGGGATTGCGGAGCCTGCCTTTTGCTGCTTTGCACGACGGTCAAGGCTTCTTGATTGAAAAATACAGTTTCAGCCTAATTCCAAGTTTTAGTTCGACTAATACCGATTATAAAGCTGTTAGAGACGCCACAGTGTTAGCAATGGGCAGGTCAGAATTTGTTGACAAACCGCCCTTGCCCAGTGTGCCGAGCGAATTGCAGGTGATTTCGGCTCAGTGGCAGAGTCCATCTTTCCTCAATTCTAGTTTCACTTTAGATAATCTCAACTCGGAACACGCCAAGGGAGGATTTCGGATCGTTCACCTAGCCACCCACGCTGAATTCCAAGCGGGAAAACCGAGCAATTCTTACATTCAACTGTGGAATTCCAAATTGCAGCTCGATCGCATGGAGAGTTTAAATTGGCGCAATCCGCAGGTAGACTTGTTAGTATTGAGTGCTTGTAGAACAGCCTTGGGCGATCGGGAAGCAGAGTTAGGTTTTGGAGGTTTAGCAGTAAAATCCGGCGCGAAATCTGCTTTAGGGAGTTTGTGGTATGTTGACGATGGAGGCACTTTGGGGCTGATGAGTGAATTTTACCATCAGTTGCTAGGAACCACAACTAAGGCAGAAACTCTGCAACTTGCTCAACAGGCGATGATTGCTGGTAAAGTTCGGCTCGAAAACGGGCAGTTAGTTACAACGGCGGGCAACTTGAATTTACCGGCTAACATACAACAAGAAAACCGACATTTTTCTCATCCTTACTACTGGAGCAGTTTCACTCTAATTGGAAGTCCTTGGTAAGCTGTCATACTTTAGCTATTGTTGGGTAAAATCAACCATTCTAGGTTGTAATGAGGACTCAAGTCTGAGCGAGTTTTATGAAGACTAAAGTCCTCACTACTAAGAGGTTTGATGATGGGTTACGATGGGCAATTAATTAAATTTTAGATTTTAAATAGAACCCCACAGATGAATCTGGGGGCTTGAACTAACGTCCAAACTTTTTTTCTCACCGCGACTCCTGTCGGGGATTGTATCCGTATTTCAGTCAGAACGATTCAAAAATTATCAGAAACCCGCAGATGCTCTATCTAGGGTTGATTTGTCTCGGATTTGGGGCCGCAGTTCCGTAATTGACTCGGCAGCCGATATTGAACAAACTCGAACTGCACTCAAGAGGGACAATCTGCTGGTCGAGGAGGGCGCTGCAACTGACATACTCGTCGTTATTAGTATCTCTTACCATACATTCGATCGGGTTAGCTCCCGATCGCGCCGACCAACTCTTCATACCTACGACTGCAATCATATGCTGCCAGTAGAAAGCAAATAGCGACACTGCCAACAGTACAGCAACGGCTAATCCTGCTTTCAACTTCCAACTATTTAGGAAGTTTCCCAAACTGTTTTTCACGTTTTCCACTCCCGAAATTGAGCTTTCGGTAGTTATTTCTGGAGTTGGCAAGTTTGTTTGTGTTTGTTCTGCTGGAATTTCCGACATAATGTATCTCCTATGATTGCTGGCATTTGGCTAAGCTGGCAGTTGCGATCGCTATTGCAAACTTTATCAAATTTTAGCAAAACTCGCCTGTACCGACAACCGCTCCCCGCGGCAGGGCTAGCGAAGTAGGTAGATTGACGAAGTGCGATCGCGATTTCTATGCCTTTTGAGGTATTGCCCAATTCGCGAGCGGCTATGTTGCACCGACTGTAATAGAATTGTTGGGGATTTTCTTGGAAAACGGCTCAAGTGAATCAGCAATTTTTTGGCGAACCGCAGAGTCCGCAGAGGCTGCAGAGAAAGAGAAAAGAGAAATATATTGACTTTCACCAATCATTTATGGTGTCGATAGCAGTTCCAATAACTCAGCTTCCGAAAGTAGTTCGATCCCCAAAGATTGAGCTTTTTCCAACTTAGAACCCGCATCTTCTCCCACCACCACATAATCTGTTTTAGCACTCACAGAACTTGTGACTTTACCTCCTGCTTTTTGAATCAAATCTTTAGCTTCATCCCGTTTCAAAGTGGGCAAAGTTCCCGTCAGCACAAAAGTTTTGCCTGCAAGCTGTAAATTTTTGCTGGCTAAATTTTGATTTTTCACTTCTGACTGCAATTGCAAGCCCGCAGTTTTCAACCGTGCAATTAAACTTTGATTTGCCGGAACTCGAAACCACTGATAAACAGCTTGAGCAATTTCCGGCCCGATGCCGTAAACCCCCTCAATCGATGCCGCCGATACCGCTGCTAACTCATCCACATTTGCAAACCTTTCTGTCAGCAATTGAGCGTTGACTGTGCCGACGTGGCGGATGCCCAAGCCGTAAAGTACCCGCGACCAAGGTTGATTTTTCGATTGGGCGATCGCACTTACCAACTTTTCTGCTAACTTCTTACCCATGCGTTCCAAACTCATCAATCTTTCCGCAGTCAAATCGTATAAATCGGCCGCAGAATTGAGCAGATTGCTATCAACCATCTGCTGTACCAACTTTTCCCCAACACCGTTAATATCTAGAGCATCCCGGCTGCAAAAATGAATCAGCGAACCCCTCAAAATCGCCGGACAAGATGTATTGATGCAGCGAGTAACGGCCTCCCCTTTTTCCCGAACCACAGGCTGTTCGCATTCAGGACAGCAACTAGGCATTTGAAAAAATTTAGCATTTTGGGGGCGAAGTTCCGGCAAAACTCGCACAACTTCTGGTATGATTTCCCCAGCTTTTCTGACAATTACAGTATCGCCAATGTGCAGGTTGAGATCGGAAAGTCGATCGCTGTTGTGGAGAGAAGCCCGCGAAACCGTCGTTCCAGCCAACTGCACCGGTTTGAGTTCCGCTACAGGAGTCAGAGCCCCGGTTCTCCCTACTTGCACGGTGACAGCTTCCACAATTGTAGGCACTTCGGCTGCAGGATACTTAAGTGCGATCGCCCAACGCGGAAACCTCTGAGTAAAACCCAATTGTTTTTGCAGCCCAACCGAATTAATCTTAACAACAACCCCATCGGTCATGTAAGGCAAATTCCGGCGTTCAGTATCCCAATAGTCGTAATACTCCCGAACCTCATCCAAAGAATCGCAAATTTTGCGATATGGATTCACCTTAAACCCCATTGTTCTCAATAATTCCAACGAATCCCACTGCGTGTTCTCCTCGTTACCCTCATCTAAATGCAGAGTATAAGCAAAGAAATCCAACCTGCGCTTATCCACAATTTTGGAATCCAACTGCCGCAGCGTACCCGCCGCCGCATTGCGAGGATTAGCAAACAATTGTTCCCCTGCTTTTTCCCGTTCCCGATTAATTTCGTCAAACACAGCTAAAGACAAAAAAGCTTCTCCCCGCACTTCCACAACAGGCGGCGGATTATCTAAATTGAGCTTGAGAGGAATCGATCGAATAGTCTTGACATTTTGAGTAATTTCCTCTCCGGCAATGCCGTCTCCCCGCGTCGCACCGCGAACTAACACCCCATTTTCATAGGTTAACGCTAAAGCAGAACCGTCAATTTTTAACTCGCAAACGTAGGAAACCCCCCCCAACCCCCCCTTGCTAAGGGGGGGAGTAGTTTCCCTGTTTTTCTTATTGCTAAGCGTAGGTGCATTTCCCTCTTGACCCCCCTCTTGACGGGGGGTTAGGGGGGGTGCATTTCCCTCTTGACCGGGGGTTAGGGAGGGTGCTACTCTTTGCCAGCGTTCCTGCCATTTAGCAAATTCTTCAAAATTAAAAGCATTTTCCAAACTGTAGAGAGGAATATTGTGCTTGACGCTAAAAAATTGAGTAGCAGGCTGTTCTCCCACCCGCTGAGTCGGGCTTTCGGCAGTAATTAATTCCGGATAATCTGATTCTAAGTCTTGCAACTGGCGATAAAGTCGATCGTACACCTCATCTGGCATAACCGGCGCATCGAGAACATAATAAGCATAGCTAGCTTGCTGTAGCTGCTGCCTCAACTGTTGAATTTGCTGCTGGATTTCGGGTTGCATATTAATTTGAAAGTGTATATTTTTAACCGCAGACCGTAACACAAACACATATCGTAGAGATTTTACCCTTATCTGCATCGATCTGCGGTTGTTGTTTGGACATTTAAGATTAATTAACGATCCCAATCTTCAACTTCATAAAGGAAACGAGTTCCCCCCATCAGCTTGCGATTTGCCGAGGTACTTTGCACAAAAACCGCATACTTTTCTAGATTGCTCGGTTTGATGCGAACAGTTTCGCCCATTGGCAAACCCAACATTTCTCGCGCCGCTTCTCCTTCAAACAAATCCCCTGTCGAACGGTCCATCAGCACAATTTCTTTCTTACCTTGGATAGTTTCGGTTTTAGTAAATTCATAAAACCCGCGCCCGGTTTTAAAAGTCAAACCATTCTCCAGAACAAAAGCTTTAATTGAAATCTCGCTGTCAACTTCTAGAATCTGAAATCTCCCCGGTTTTACGGCTCGCAATTCTGCTGATTCGTAAACAGCAACGCCTTCCCGCTTCAGCATGGTATTAAACATTTTGTTTAATCCGCGATTCATGCGACCTTGACTGACAACTTCTTGTTCGTAAGCTTGCAGTTGTTCGTTAGACGACTGTTGGTAACAAACTGCTAAAAATAAATCTGTGATGTAGGAAAATTGGTCTAGATTGAGGTGAAAACCGCCAGATTTTTCTGCTAGTTCTTTGTAAAATAAAGTAGCGTGCTGGCGGTTGAGAGCTTGGATGCCGTAAACGGCAATTCCCATCTGTGCTAACTTATCTACTTCCTGACGCCAGTTAAGTTTTTGAGGAGTTTGAGCGGGTGCGTGCGGGATGTCATCGCCAATTAGTACCAATGTTTTGGAATTAGTTGGAGTCCAAGAAAGTGACTGAGCTTCGTGCAAGACTAATTCATAACATTCTGGAGCATCGCCACCGCCTGTTGGCTCTACATTTTGAACAAAATTGCAAATCGTGCCGACATCGCCTGACAAATCGAGGTGTTTAGTCACGTAAGTGCTGTCAGCGTCGCAATAGTCCCCGTGAGCAATAATGCCAATGCGAATGCCAGGAATTTCATCGAGCAGTCTCGTTACCGTCTCTTTAATTTTCCGACGAACTTGCGTCAAACAAGGGTACATACTGCCAGTTGTATCAAAGCTAAAAACGACTTCAATGTTGTTGTTTGCCATGACGTAACTCTCCTTAACAAACACCGAGTTTATTAGCTATATTATAGCTAATAAAAAGACGAGTCAGCAACTAGGAAAAAAGATTTCATCCTAATTCTGGCTCGCTCGATTGGCTTCAGCATAAGGCTGGTTAACTCATCACAAATTCAAGTCAAAAAACTCGCTAAATTTCTTGTTTTCCCCGGACATGGAAGCTTGCAGATTATCACTATCTTTTTCGGCGTTCAAGTTGCCATTGTTGCGGGATTTGATTAATTCTTGAGCGTTTGTCTTGAAAGCGATGGGTTCAGCGTGTTCAACCTGAAACACGTTAGCGTAGAGGTTGGCAATAATCTGTTTGCCTCCCTGGGTCAATTCCAAGTAGTTCAAAGCTGCTGGAATGTAGGGAAAAACTCCGTTCCAATAAAACTTGGCGTAATTTTGCCGCAAATCTCCAGGAGACTTGTAGCCCAAGATTTTATTAGTGCCGACTTCCTCAAATTCGTAGAACAGGGCACTTATTTTTCGCAGGTAATTGGGGTCGCTCAACTGACCGATCAAATCGGCGGCTCTAGCGAGTCCAGAATAATTGTTTCTGTCTTGATGAGTTTCGCTAGCAGGAACTGGGAAGCGCGTCAATTCAATATTGCGCTTGATTTGTTCGGCATCAATTAATGTGTGGCCGCCGAAGCGTTCGTCAATTACGAGTTTTCCTCGATCGACATGATAAGGAGTTAAACTAGCAGAAGTTGCGCCGATCGGCACCGAAACCATGCCCCCGTCAATACCCGTAGCGTAGAGTCCCACAGCTTCTTGGTCTTGGCGGCAAACACCTTTGACGTAGCCGATATCGTGGCACAGCAGCGAGATCAGGTAGTGCAGCCAATCTTCCGGCGACACTCCCCCTTCGCGAATATGCTTGCCCCGGAGAATCTCTTGTCCCACCAAAGCCACGAGCATTGTGTGTTCCACATTGTGGTACAAAGCATCGCAGTTAGCGATATTTTCTAGAGCCATAGTCCCCGCCCAGGCAATAATTTCAGGGTAGTCAGGCTTGTACTTGCCGTAGGTGCGGCGGTAGCCGGCCTGCAGCTCTTGCACAAAAGCGTCAATCAGGATAGCAGTTGCATTGAACATGATAAATTCTCTCACTCAGACTTTAGTTGCAAACTCGATCGAAAATATCTTGCATAGCCGAAAAAATCATCACTGGGCATTCCAGTAGGTTTGACCCCTCGGCGTTGAATTTTTAATTTCAGCTAGTCTTGTCAGGTCTGAAAATTGCTCTTTTGGCTATGCTTCCCACGATAACCTAATTTCCGAAGCATCCGAAGCAACAGATCGATTTTCGGGCATTAAATATTGGCGAAACAATTTACATCGTTTCACCGACTAATGATTAGAAGTCCTAGGTGTGAAAGTTATGAACTGTGTGTTTCCGAGTCTCTCCACTGCTGCCCTTCGCACTCGGCGGTCGATCGCCCCAAAATACCTAGGATTGTTTGCATTCACGGCTGTTTGCACCGCCGCACCTGCTTGGGGTGCCGAACGAATTTACGTAACTTACGGGCCGCTAGAAGAATCCGTTCCGATCGAATCCCTGGCACTCTTCGCCAAAGAAGGCAAAATAGACTCGAACTTGGACGGTTTCGCTCAGTACGTCAAAAAAGCACAGCTAGCGGAGATTCGCAGCGCCCTGCAAGCGAAAGCTGAAATCAGCCACGTGACGATCGCCCAATTCCTCTACACGCCTCAAGGAGAAGTGCTGCTGAAACGCTTGGGCCGAGTAATTCAAACCAAAGCTCGGCAGCCGGGATTTTATGCCATCCGATCCGCTCTGATTTTAGCAGCCTCAGATCCAGAAGGTCTGACAATTCTCAACGTGCTGCGGAAATTCCCCACTTACGGCATCAGGATTGACATCGGTCGCGGCTTGGCTATTGGGAACGAGCTGACATCCCTGATCAACCGTTCCAATCAGACGATCGCCGGAGTCGTCCAGTTGTCCGAAGCAGAAGCAGCCTTAGCACCCCCCATACCGCCCGCCGAAATGCTGCAGCCCCAGCTACCGGGCCCCTATACTTGGAAAAAATCATCGGTAACTCTGACGAGTCCAACTCGCCCTCGCACGTTTGATATGGACATTTACCTGCCGCAGGGCAGCCAGCAACCGGCCCCAGTAGTAGTAATTTCCCACGGTTTAGGTTCCGATCGCCTTTCCTTCCAATATTTAGCCAAACACCTAGCCTCTTACGGCTTTGCCGTCGCCGTCCCCGAACACCCCGGCAGCAACGCCCAACAAATCCAAGACTTGGTAACAGGTCGAGCCAATCAAGTAGCAGAACCAGCCGAATTTGTCAACCGCCCCCTCGACATCAAAGACTTGCTCGATTATTTAACCAAACTTTCCACAACCGATCCGGCCTACCAAGGGCAGCTCGACTTGCAGCGAGTCGGAGTCATCGGCCAGTCTTTCGGGGGCTATACGGCTTTAGCATTAGCCGGCGCAGGGATTAATTTTGGACAGCTAGACAAAGACTGCCAGCTCGAAAACGAAACTTGGAACCTCTCCCTGCTGTTGCAGTGCCGCGCCCGCGGCCTAGAGCGCAACCAGTACAATTTCGGCGACTCGCGCATTAAAGCTGCGATCGCCATCAACCCGATCGTCAGCAGCATTCTGGGAGAAACTAACCTCGGCAACATCAAAATCCCTGTCATGGTAATCGCAGGCAGCGCCGATACCGTCGCCCCCGCTTTCCTCGAACAAATTCAACCGTTCACATGGCTGACATCCCTCAACAAATATCTAGTATTGATGATCAACGGGACTCACTTCTCCTCGATCGAGGAATCCCCTCAAAGCCTCTTTCTGCCACCAGCAGAGGCGATCGGGCCCGAACCAGCTTTAGCCCGCCGCTACCTCAGCGGACTCAGCCTAGCTTTCATGGAAAGCTATTTGAACAACAAATCAAATTTCCGCCCGTATTTGGAGCCATCCTACGCTTTAAGCATCTCCCGAGACACTCTCGGACTGAGAATTTTGCGATCGCTCACCCCGCAGCAACTCCAGCAGTTCAGGATTTCTCCACCTCCTCGCATCCCGGCCTCTCCACCTCCCATCGCTCCTGTTTCTCCACCTTCTCCAACTCCCATCGCTCCCGTTCGTTAGGGTTGAGGTGCGCCGCGCGTGCAGGCTGGCATATCTTTTCGCGCGGGGGCGATGGCGTCCCGCCCCGCAAGCTACGCCCATCTCTCCCCTGTCATCAGCTTTCCTAATCACAGCCATCAGTTTAACTGTCGTTACACCCCTTTACAAACCT
>NZ_JAUBSX010000092.1:0-20249 GCF_036704885.1 Microcoleus sp. F4-D5
TCACCCTTGTCTCGGGTGATTCACTTTTACCCCCTCAATCCGACTATGTGCCAGTTTGGGGTGCGGAATGTGGGCTTTAATGTCTGGGAACCCTGCTAAATTTAAAATCTGCGACGCACACTAGAAAACGTGCGTTTAGCAGCGACATTGCCCTATGCGGAAGTAACGGCGACAAGTTCAGCTAGTCCTGATTTGACCGAGGTCAGAAGCCAAAGAAAGGCATAGATATCGTCTGGGCCCGGATCGGTGTCGAGAAGATTCTGGGATGAGTGAGTTGAGTTGTCATAGGATAAGGTTCCTCAAATAAGGGATGATTGTAGAAAAGTCCGATCGGGCATTGTCCAACCTGTGTCACTCGTCAGACAAGTCGATCGAATAGCTGCATAAACCGTTCAGTATCCACATCTAAGCAAGCCTCTACATTGGGGGGATTCGTTGCCTCATCTCTGCGATCGCGGCGATCGGCTAGTGACATTCCTGTTGTAAATCGTCCCTGAGTTTCAACCATCATATATAGCGATTCTGTCGTTACTAAACTCGGATCTAATGCAACCGCCATCGCCAAAGGATCGTGTAAATAACACCCATAAAAACCTTCGTTGTCACGGTAGAAAGCCATATAAATTCCCGTGCAGTCGGCAATAAACTGGCTAAGTTTTGAAGGACGGCGCTGTAAATTATCTTCAACAACTTGGCGCGATAAAGGAGCTTTCATCGCCACATCTAGACCTACTAAGGTGATGGGAATACCTGACTCTATCACGACTTGAGCGGCATCGGGATCGACAAAAAAGTTAAATTCAGCCGCTGCTGAAATATTTCCCGGTACTGTAACCGCCCCACCCATGATGATAATCCGCCCGATTTTTTTCATGGTTGCAGAATCTTTCTGAATCGCTGTGGCTAGATTTGTGAGTGGTCCTAAAGCAATAATGGTCAGATTCTCGTACTCTTTAGCTGCCGAAAGAAGCAGATCGATAGCATTCTCTGTAGATGGCTTAGTAGTAAGTTTGGGATAGCGAGGTGTACCATCCGCTTCCTTAAATCGATCCAACTCACCCAAACCATCTGCCCCATGAATTCCTGCTGCATAGAAAGGAGGTTTCAGCAGTGGTTTTTCACAGCCTTTAGCCACAATGGGCGAAGTATCTGGCTCCACAATACTGATGACGCGCAACACATTATTAGCCGCCTGCTCAACGTTAATATTACCAGCGACAACGGTAATTGCTTTCAGCTCTAATTGGGGTGAATTCAATGCCATAATCAGAGCCAAAGCATCATCTACACCACCGTCTGTATCTATTATTACTGGAAAGGACTGATTTGAAAGGGCGATCATGCTATTACTGCTCCATTAAACTTATTAGAAGTAAATTGTGACCGTACAGGTATAACCCGTAAAGCAAGAATTTTAAACCTTTACTTGTAGACAAATCTTCCTTCGATATGGCTATTAAGATTTTGATGATGACTAAAGTATTCTTCAATGACATCCTGGCAAGATGTTGTGACTACCTTGGGGTCAGCTAGTTTTGTTAATTCTTCATGGGTTACGCCTAGAGTATGTTCTGAATTTTGGAAACGATAGCCATCCATACAGATGGTATAGTGTCCATCATCTTGTACAGGTTGTCCATTAATACTTAAAGATTCCAGCTTTTCTTCCGCGTCTCTATAAACTGCCCGAACACCTTTACTGACCTGAAGATACTCACTTTCACCGGGTATTCGGTTTTCCAATCTCATAATATGCGCGAATATTTTTGTAAGCTGTAGGCCTGTTACCCTATATTTATGCATGGGATCTTCATAAGGGAATATTTGTTTAAGATCGCTCAAGGTTACTCCCGGTCCTAATTCTGTTCCCCGGATTGAACCACTGGCGACAAAAACTACATCTAAGCTATCTAATTGGGCAAAAATATCAGCGAATAAGTTACCCAATTCCGTTTCTTCTTCACGCCTAGGATGGGTCAGTTTATGGGCTAATCGTCCAATCAGTCGATTGTACTTGCGATCGACCTCTTCTTTGAAGGTAGCAATCAGCTTTTCAATTTCGGGATCGGGCAGAGCCAAATTATTATCCACAGGTAAGAGTTGCCACTTCCATTCAACAATGCTATTAGTATCGTCATCTACTACAATATCGAAACGCCCAATTTGGTCTGTGCCAACTCCGGCTTGGGCAATTAGAATGTTGTTAACTTCGGCTGGTTGCTCTAAAAATGTATGGGAGTGGCCCCCGACGATCAGATCCACACCCCATTCTGGGTCTAGCAATGCCGCTAGTTTTTTATCCTCTTCAAAACCGATGTGTGTCATGAGGACTGTTAGGTCAATGTCGTCATTTTTGTAGGCGTTGCAAATCTTACCAACTTCTGAGGCAGCATCTTCAAGACTTACGAATGTACCAATACTCCTGTCACGTTTTAATGTCTTAAGAGCTTCTTCAGTTATAATTCCAATGAACATAATATCGAATCCATCGACATTGAGGATGATATAAGGGTTCATCAAGCGTTTGTTGTACTTTTTGATATATAAGTTGGCATTCACAATCGGAAAATTTGCCATCTTTTCCAAGAAAAGTAGGTGAGGTAACCCATAATCTAATTCGTGGTTTCCCAGAGTCACTACGTCGGGAGCCAGGTAATTCATAATTTCTATGGTTGAAAGACCTTTATACTCCACATCAATCGTAGAGCCTTGGAGCATATCACCAGAAATAACAAAAAGCACGTTTTTCTCCTCCTGGCGAACTTTATTGATATAGCCTGAAAGTAAAGCCATTCCACCAATCACATGACCTTCTGCGAGTCCCGTAGCTTCTGCCAAAAAGTCTCCGTGCATATCATTGGAATGTAAGATAGTGAAACTTTTAAACCGTTCTGTGATCGTCATAGTCTTTTACCTCTGAATAGAATTGTTTAGTAATCTTGGTTTAAGTCAGGAGCAGCACTTCAATAAAGCGATTCCAGGTTAATGACTGGCCTCCTGTTTGCTCTTGTAAGAATGTGATTTCATCCTCAGATAGAGGTGGCTCTCTCAACCTGCCTAGTGCCGTATTCATCTCCTGCATACTGATGGTATCATCTGCATCGACATCAATCGGTAGGAAATAGGTGACAAATGATGTATATCTCGACATTAAGCGTTGATGGCACAACATTAATTCGCCAAATTCCTCAAAGTCGATCGCGCCACTGCGATCTCTATCCATACAGGTGAACAGATAGGTCAGTTCACCCTCAGAGAGGACTTTTCCTACCTGATGCAAGTGAGTTGCCAGCTCCTGGGTTGAGAGGAACCCACTGCGATCGCGATCGATTGCATCGAAGATGTAGCGTAAATCGCCTTTAATCGCAGGAGTTGCCTGCTCAAACAAGATGTTGCGTTGCTGTCCCCCAAGCGCGGCTTTGAGCTGTTGCCGGAAGCTAGCAATAGTTTCCTCGGCTGCACGGAACCGCTGTCGGTGTTCCTCTGGACTCGCCACTGTATGCAGCACCACGGGTACGAGTGAAGGTAGCGATCGCTGCAAGATCGGAAAACACCCAATCGTTACAATTGCAAATGGCACGGACAGAACGGGTAGCTTCAGCAGCGAGAACAGGGGGGCCAAGAGAATGCTGGCGATCGATGCCAAGAAAGCACAGATCGGACCGATCGAAATGCTTAGACGGTTTGGCGTGTAAAACACTCCCCCAATTGCCGTCGCGGTGAGAGCTGCATTGTAGCCCCACAAACCCGTATACAGTTCATCCGGCTTGGCTCCCAGCAGCAAACCCGCTAGCAGGTACATCGCGCAACCCAGCAATCCCACCACTGCCCCAATCGGGGTACAGATGGCAATGCCTAGGACGACTAGCAAAACTGAAACAAGCTTGTCTGAGAAAAAGATCTGCCCCAGACCCATCGGCAGCGATTGGATCGAGCGAAATCCGTCAATCGCACCAGCGGGAAAAGGGGGCGGCGGCGGCCCCAGATCGAAGAAGGGTTGGGGTACAAATGCCAGCAGGAGTAGAAAGGTCAGGATCGATCGCATTCATCAGATTGTAGGAGTTTCCGAAAGCGAGCCTGCACCCGGATGCACAGAGGTTTCCGAAACCAGATAGGGAATGTTGCCATTACTATTATCTGGTTCTTCTATTTCCATACTTTTGGGGATAGCAGCAAGTTGGATACCCTCTTTGTAGAACCCTTGCCGAATCATCCGGATCGCGTCAGAATGGACTGTCCAAAAATCATCTTTTTTCACCCAGCCATCGGCCTTGAGACTGATGTAATAGTCCTCAATGCTCCATACTTGGGTGCTGGGGGCTGGATAGGGCAAAACTTTGGGATGCGATTTGAGAATTTCTACGAGCAATTGTTCCACTTTACCCAAGTCTTCCTCAAAGCCAATCCGCAACCAGTGTGTAAATTTGCGAGTTTCACTGTGACTCAGGTTTTCGATAGTGTCGCCCCAAACCGTGTTGTTGGGAACGTTAAATATCTGACCGTCAAGGCCTTTGATTTTCGTGTTAGCTAAGGTGATGGACTCTACCCATCCCCAAAGTTCGCCGAGTTTGATTTCGTCACCGACATCGAAAGGCTTGTAGGCCATAATCATCAAGCCGCTGGCTATGTTACCCAGGTTGCTTTGCAGGGCGAAGGCCAAAATGAAACTCAAACCCCCAACCAGGGCTAAAACTGGACCGAGGCTGACTTCCAGCGCTGTCAGAGCCACTAGAAACCCGACTACAACTCCGCCGCGCTTGACAACCATCACGATAAATTGGCGCATGATTCTCGATGTGCCGCTGAATAGCTTCATCAGTCGGTAGAGGATCGCGCCGAAGATTTGAGAGACAATGATCGAAACAATCACAATCCCGACAAACTTCGCTGTATTGCCCGCCCAGCGCAGGCCACCTTCTTCAGCTTTTGCCCAAGCCAGAAGCCGCACGCCCAAACCTTGGGTATCTTTGGTATCTACGTCGATACTCATAACGGCTTGAGTGTACTGGCGGTAGGACTTGGCATCGCCACCTTTTTTCTCGAGTTCTTCTAAGATGGCGTTAAAGCGATCGTCGATCGCCGTTAGCTGCGATTGGAGTTCGGTAACAGTGACTACGAGTTGGTTCTTTGCTTTGGACTCCGCATCGGTACTCTTTTGCAAATTTTCGGTCGTTTTTTTGAGTTCCTGTTGTTTTTGTTGGAGGTTCTGTTGGTTGTTGACGACTCCCGGGTCTCCAGCAACTTTCTCTTCCCCGCTGTTTTTAATTTCGGTGTTTGCAACGGCGGCTGTGGCCTTGTCTAGCTCTTGGGACGATTGTTCTGTTGCAGTACCCCCAATATCTTTGAGCAGTTGTTTGAGGGCTTCGTCGGCTTTTTCTAGCTGCTGGGTGGCTTGCTCGTATTCCGGTGACTCGGGCTCAGCACCTTTTTGAGCTGCTTGGGCGGACTCGAAGGCTTTGATCGCTGCTTCTAGTTTTTCGATCGTTTTGGTGGCCTCGGAATAAGCTAGAGATCCAGCAACGGTCTTATCTCGATCGGCCTTTATTCGATCGAGAGTTTGTTTGCCTGTTTCTAAGTCGCCGGTTTTTTGAGCTTTTTCCAGCGTCTTATTCGATGTCTCGTCTTGTTTTAATTCGGCTTTGGTTGTTTTCGATTTCTCGACTGCTGACTGGGCTTTTTTGAGGCTTTCTTTGGCTTCTTCTACCTTTTTCGTTCCTTCTAGATATTGCGGTGAACCAGGGGCAGCACCTTTTTGAGCTTGCTCGGCTGCTTCGAGGGCTTTTTTGGCTTTTTCTAGGGCATCAACGCCTTCTTGTTGTTGGCTGATGGCTTGATTCTGGCGCTTGATGGTAACTTCAGCTTCGCTGATTTCGCGGGCTTTTTTTTGGAGTACAAGCATCCACGCTGCTGCCTCGTCTCGGAGTTCTTCGACAGTGAGCGGCTTCAGGAGGATTTTCAGTTCATCGACGGGAATATTAATATCTTTGGTAGTTGTTGCTGCTTTGGGGTCTGCCGGTTTCTCTGGTTCAACTTGTTCCACCTTTGGAGTGTTGGCATCTTTAGCTGGCTCTTGTTCTTGCTCCTGCGATCGCACTGGAGTCGTCCATACCACGGCAACACAAACGACTGCCGTCAGGATAATTGCTCGAATTTTATAACGCGACATTTGCTACACTCTCCCGATTTTGATATCTAACAAGTTCATTCCAGAACTAGGTTTTTAAATAGAAAAATGGAGGAACAGTGGAGAAAAGTAATCTATAAATTGCTCCTCTCTTGAACTTGGAAGTAACATAACTTTTATAAATTCTGTTACTTCCATTAATATCAACTCTGGGCGATCGCCACTTATGCTCCCACTGGAGATGCGCTAGCAGATACGACGTTCAGGTTAGCAACTAACCCATAGGTTGATATGTACTCTTCTAACTCTGCTAAATCAACACTGCCATTTTTATCGGAGTCAAGAATGGTAAACAGATAATCAGTGACGTAGCTTCTGACTTGTTCAGAGCTGCGTTCGCCTGTTGTCAGATCTTCGATTAGCCCTAACAACTCCATAATCTCAGTTCGTTCTAGCGCCTTACTTCCATCCGTATCCAATTGCAGGAACAGCTTTTTGATATCTTCTGTCGCCACTCTCGAAGAACGCAGTGTTTCTCTCAGTATGTCATTGCCAAATGAATTCATGAACAATATCTGTTCGATGAGCGGTATGCAGAAAAAGCCCAGCGATGCCCAAAAAATTGCATATTTTACGGCTTCGGGATTTGCAGTTGCGCTAACTCCGATAAAAAGAGCCGCCCAAAGGAAAAAGTTTGGGTTCACCAGCAGGATATAAGCATCCCGAGCTTCTGCCTTACTTAGCTTGCCATTTGTCACTATTGAGGTTAATGTAGCTGCTACGCGCATCGAGACAAATACCAAAGTTGCAATTGCCAATTGCTGCAGACAAGCTAGCGAGCGATTCGGATCGGTTGAAGAAAATAGATCCGAAATGAAGGTTGCCGGAGTAAACTGAAACCCGGTGGCAAAAGCCATTAATGCAACAGCCAGCACACCGATAAATTTCCAGTTTTTACTGTGGTGGTTTGATTCTACAGGAGATTTGTCCCGCCAAAACTGGGCGATCGCACCCGGTATGGCCAGACCTAGAATTAGAATGACACCGAAAAATATCAGGCTGTCAACGTTTATGGGTAAATTGGCAACCTTCAATGTAGCCAGAAGCGCCAGCGGAGCAACGATTGATAGCATTCTTGACAACAGGGCCGACGGATAAAGATTGCCGCCCCAAAGCACTGATAAAACTGGGGAAGTCAGGGCTGGCGGAACCATCCAAAACAGCACCCACAAAACTTTGTACAAATCGGCTTCAGTCTGATACAAAAATCCCGAAAATATTAAGAATAGTCCAACTGCCCACCGCACTGCCATCCACCCGTAAACTAAATACTTCACAGTTGAAGTTACTTTGCGTTTACTCGCGGCAAAGTCGATGTCCAGGTAGGTATAAAATGTTGAAGCGGCAAGACACGCAACAATTATGGCTCGAAATAGCGGTGACGGAATCGCTCCTGCTGCGCCGCTGATTGCCCCTACCAAACTTCCCAGCAAAAATGCGGCGGCATAGATCAAAATCGCCCACATAATTGAAAGATCGTTAATCTCTTTCCGCACCGAAGCGGCACCGCCCGATTCCTTGTCCCGAAACTTGACCAGATCCACACCGCTGAGAGCTTTACCGTTGGGGAGTTTCAGGTGTTTGTAAGCAGTAGGCGGCAGACCGCTTAAATAAAGTGCTAGAGGCTCCAACACATATTGGTGGCACACTACTAGAACTGTTTCACCGCGTTCTAAGTGCGGTACAACTTTGTCTTCGTAGAAATGGGCAGCGCGAGCGTAAACTTGGGCAATCTTTTCGCCAGCCGGGGGTGCTTCGTTATGTGAATGCAACATTTCCTCGAAGCCTTCGTAGCCCAGGGCTAGACGCAGCAAATTTAGGTTGCGACCCGCAAAAATGCCAAAGGATTTCTCGCTAATTCGATGGTCGATTTGAACGGGGGTATCGGGCGACTTCAGTGCTTGACTTTCAGCAAGGGCGATTTCACAGGTTTGACGCGCGCGTCTCATGTGGGACACATATACTGCGTCAAACTTTGTACCTTTTTTCTTCAAGTCAACACCTGCACGGCGCGCCTGCAACCTGCCAAACGATGTCAGGTCAACATCCAGAACTCCTGCAAAAATATTGCGTTCGTTACTGGTACTTTCACCGTGCCGAATAAAGTAGACACGTCCTAGCTGTTCTGGATTGAATTCTTTTGGTGAACCTGCAGAAGTAGCCCTGGTTACATCATCGGATTTACCTGTAACTTCGAGCGATCCGTTGTCGCTACTTTCTACCGGGTCATCTAAGTTTCTAGTGTTCATAACTTACTTTCACTACGCCTTAAACATGATTTAGATTTTCTAACTTTCAAGTTTCAGACTTTTAAGTCAGACCAGTTAATGACCAAAAGCACTTTACCACGAAACCACGGTTCTAGACTGTGCCGTTCATAATACTTTGCACGATCGAAGACCGTGCTTTTTGTCCAGCAAAGTTTCGGGTTAAATCACCCGAAGTAAAAAAATCCAAGTAGTCCACTTTCTCGCGGTATACCAGAAAATGGAGAGCTATGATCGAGATTGAATTTACTCCGGTTGGTATCAAAGCTCTTGACGATTGCAATAGTGCGGGCTGTTGTGAATTCCTAGTCTGAAACCCTTGATTTTCGGTTGAGCGATCGTGCGATCGCTAGCGCCACACTCCTGCCGATAGCCCTGCAATCCTTCTTTTACGGTGGGTTATCGCTCACATCTTGCACAATTCTCAAGAAGGGACTCTCCGGCGAGTGAAGCGAGAGATGAATTTTCTCGCTTCACTGGTCGGAAAGCTTGTTCGTAAAAGGATGATTGAGAATGGTGCAACATCTCAGTTATCTAAAACTGTCGGAAGTGCGGTTATTAGCGATTTCCTGAAAACCCATTCCCGCGTGCAACTGAATACTAGATATTTTCTCGTACTCACCAAACTTAAATTTGATATAAAGCTTGTGAAAAAATGTCAAAAAAAAGTGTATCTACTGAAAGTATTGCGAATTTTTTAACGGCAAAATCCGAATTGCTTGCAACAAATGCTAGAACTCACAAACAAGATTTAGGTTCTCTTGTGACTTTAAAGTTTGAGAGATTTAAGTAAGATAGGTTAACGATCAAAAGCACTCTGCTGCGAAAGCACTTTCTTTGACCGTGCTGATTGTAGTCTGACCTTAACCCTCGGAGTGTAGCAATACTAATTAATTGATGCAGGAGCGATCGCACAACAGACAACATGAAGCACACCCAAATCTTCAAAGGATCTGAGACAAAATTTTAGATAAAAAAAGCCCAGCTCGCTCTTTCCCTGGCAAACCAAAAGATTATTGAGATGGACAGCAGCTTGAGAGCGAGTTTAGGGGATCGATCGCCCATCTAACCAATAACTTTTGTACAAAACCCGTCCCGTACTTCGAGAATTATCACTTTTGCACCTGCATGACAGCCAAAAAGATTGTGCTAGAATCCATCAATACGTAGTCGTAGGTTGGGCACAGGCCGAGAAGAGCAATCTTCTTGCAGTCTAGGGGAGGTTGTAGGTCAGCCACCATTTGGGTCTTCCCAGTTGAAAGCCACCCTGCAACATGAGCCTGGAATCTGCAACCGCAGCCGAGTGCGGCAGATCGGTTGGGAGTGTCGCGCTAGAATAAGCAGTACGAGTAGGGACAGGGCAATGCCGCGTCCCTACGAGAACACAAACGCTCCTTAAGTGCGAGCGTGACCTCGAAACGGGCACATAGCAGCAGGTGATGGGAATAAATCATGTTTGAACGCTTCACAGAAAAAGCAATAAAAGTAATCATGTTGGCCCAGGAAGAAGCTCGCCGCCTGGGTCACAACTTCGTAGGGACAGAACAGATCCTCCTGGGTCTGATCGGTGAAGGAACCGGGGTGGCAGCTAAAGTCCTCAAATCAATGGGGGTCAATCTCAAAGACGCTCGGATTGAGGTCGAAAAAATCATCGGCCGCGGTTCCGGCTTCGTAGCAGTCGAAATTCCGTTCACCCCCCGCGCCAAGCGGGTTCTAGAACTATCCCTAGAAGAAGCTCGCCAACTCGGACACAATTATATAGGTACCGAACACCTGCTGCTGGGCCTGATCCGCGAAGGTGAAGGAGTAGCGGCCAGAGTATTAGAAAACCTGGGAGTAGACTTGTCGAAAGTCCGCACTCAAGTCATTCGGATGCTGGGAGAAACCGCAGAAGTCGCAGCCACCGGCGGAGGTGCCCGCACCAAAACCCCAACCCTCGATGAATTCGGTGCCAACCTCACTCAAATGGCGGTCGATGGCAAACTAGACCCAGTAGTCGGACGCCAAAAAGAAATCGAACGGGTAATTCAAATCCTCGGTCGCCGCACCAAAAATAACCCGGTGCTCATCGGCGAACCCGGAGTCGGTAAAACCGCGATCGCCGAAGGCCTGGCCCAACGCATCGCTAACAACGATATCCCAGACATCCTGGAAGACAAGCGCGTAGTCACCCTCGACATCGGCTTGCTCGTCGCCGGTACAAAATACCGGGGCGAATTTGAAGAACGCCTCAAAAAAATCATGGACGAAATCCGCACTGCGGGTAATGTCATTTTAGTGATTGACGAAGTGCACACTTTGATCGGTGCCGGTGCGGCTGAAGGGGCGATCGACGCGGCCAACATTCTCAAGCCGGCTTTGGCAAGAGGCGAACTCCAGTGCATCGGCGCTACCACCCTCGACGAGTACCGCAAGCACATCGAGCGCGATGCAGCCTTAGAGCGACGCTTCCAGCCCGTGATGGTAGGGGAACCGACCGTTGAGGAGACGATCGAGATTCTCTTCGGTCTGCGGGAACGCTACGAACAGCACCACAAGCTGAAAATTTTGGACACGGCCCTGGAAGCCGCCGCCAAACTCTCACATCGGTATATCTCCGACCGCTTCCTCCCAGACAAAGCAATTGACTTGGTAGACGAAGCTGGTTCCAGAGTCCGCCTGATCAACTCCCAACTGCCCCCGGCAGCCAAAGAACTCGACAAAGAACTGCGCCAAGTCCTCAAAGATAAAGACGAAGCGGTGCGTTCTCAAGACTTTGACAAAGCCGGCGAATTGCGCGATCGGGAAATGACGATCAAAGCCGAAATTCGCGCTATTTCCCAAGCCAAAAAAACCGACTCGGCCCGCACCGGCGAAACCGACCCATCGCCAGTAGTCACCGAAGAAGACATTGCTCAAATCGTGGCAAGCTGGACGGGCGTCCCGGTCAACAAACTGACCGAATCCGAATCCGAAAAGCTGCTGCACATGGAAGATACCTTGCACCAGCGCTTGATCGGCCAGGAAGAAGCAGTCAAAGCCGTTTCCCGCGCCATCCGCCGCGCTCGCGTCGGCTTGAAAAATCCGAATCGCCCGATCGCCAGTTTCATCTTCTCCGGGCCCACCGGCGTCGGCAAAACCGAACTAACCAAAGCCCTAGCCGGCTACTTCTTCGGTTCCGAAGACGCGATGATTCGGCTGGATATGTCGGAGTACATGGAACGTCACACCGTCTCCAAACTCATCGGTTCCCCTCCAGGCTACGTCGGCTACAACGAAGGCGGCCAACTCACAGAAGCAGTCCGCCGCCGTCCTTACACTGTCGTGCTGTTCGACGAAATCGAAAAAGCCCACCCCGATGTCTTCAATATGCTCCTGCAAATATTGGAAGACGGCCGTTTAACCGATGCCAAAGGTCGCACCGTGGACTTCAAAAACACGCTGCTGATTATGACATCCAACATCGGGTCTAAGGTCATCGCCACAGGCGGCGGCGGCCTCGGCTTCGAGTTCAGCGAAAACCAAACCGATGCCAATTACAACCGTATTCGCTCCTTGGTTAACGAAGAACTCAAAAACTACTTCCGCCCCGAATTCCTCAACAGGCTCGACGAAATTATAGTCTTCCGCCAGTTGAACAGGGAAGAAGTCAAGGAAATCGCCGTCATTATGCTCAAAGAAGTGTTCGGCCGCTTGACAGAACAAGGAATCACGATGGAAGTCACTGAACGGTTCAAAGAACGGCTGATAGAAGAAGGCTACAACCCCAGTTACGGAGCCAGACCCCTGCGCCGCGCCATTATGCGGTTGTTGGAAGACAGCTTGGCAGAGGAAATCCTTTCTGGCCGCATCAAAGACGGCGATACCGCTGTTGTCGATGTGGGCGAGGACGGAATTGTTAAGGTGCTGCAAGGTCAAAAGCGGGAATTGCTGCCTCAAGGCGCTGAGTAAGTGCCAAGGCGAGTGATGTTTTGAAATAACAAATCTTGCAGCCGGAAAAAACTCAAAATCCTCACATAAAAAAAGGTAGAGAATTAAAATTCTCTGCCTTTTTTATGAGTTAAAATCAAGAGAATGCACTACACTTTTCTAAGTATCTTCGTGTCAAAAAACATCAGACCGATCGATTCGGTTTCTGTAGGGGTCGCGGCCCCGTGTTCGCCCTGCCGGGTTTCTGAATACCCAAACAAAGTTTACGTTTAATTAGAGCGAGCTACTTCAATGGCAATTAGATAATTAGCAAGAACTATATAGTGGAGAAATAAATGACATCGGAAAAAAAGAATTTGGGTAAAGAAGTAGCAGAAATTCAGGCTGATGCTTCGACTTCGCTAAGCACGAGCACCTGGTGGCAGAAAGCGTGGAAGTCTAGCTTTGAAAATATTCAGATAGTGATTATTGCTTTGGGTTTAGCAATAGTTATTCGAGCGTTGGTCGCAGAACCGCGCTACATACCCTCAGATTCTATGGTACCAACTCTGCACGTGGGCGATCGCGTCGTAGTCGAAAAAATCTCCTACTACCTAGAACCTCCAAAAACTGGCGATATCGTAGTATTTGCCCCGCCCGAAAAGTTGCAAGAACAAGGCTTTACCCAAGACCAAGCATTCATCAAGCGGGTAATTGGCTTACCCGGTCAAACCGTCGCTGTTAAAAAAGGTCTAGTCTACCTCAACGACAAACCAATCGTCGAAAAATATATTGCCGAACCTCCTAAATACCAGTGGGGGCCTTATCGCGTCCCGGAAAATCAATACTTCGTGATGGGAGACAACCGCAACAACAGCAACGACTCCAGCAGGTGGGGATTTTTACCTAAGCAGAATATCATCGGCCGCGCTGTACTGCGGTTTTGGCCTCTAGAACGCATCGGCGAAGTTTGAAGTCAGTTGACAGTTGACAGTTGAGAGTTGACTGTTGACTGTTGTCATCGCAAGCCCGATGCTTTTAGGCCCGATGCCCCATTCCCATGCCTTATCCTGTACGGAAATTTCTACTGATTCTTGTGCCTTAAGGGGTAGGGACTTCCTCCGGCAACTGATAAAATAGTACAAAAAGCAGCGGGATTTCTCGCCTAGATCAAAATTAGTAGAATATTAAAAAATCAGGAAAGCTATGGGATTTTTTGATTCAGAAATTGTTCAGCAAGAAGCCAAGCTGTTGTTTGAAGACTATCAATCTCTCATCAAACTAGGTGGCAGTTACGGCAAATTCGATCGCGAAGGCAAGAAAATTTTCATTGCTCAGATGGAATCAATGATGGAGCGCTACCGTATTTTTATGAAGCGCTTCGAGCTGTCTGAGGACTTCATGGCTCAGATGACTGTAGAACAGTTAAAAACACAGCTCAATCAATTTGGCATCACGCCCCAGCAGATGTTTGAGCAAATGAACTCAACGCTGGAGCGGATGAAAACTGAGCTGGAAAAACAATCCTAGTCAGCAGAAGGAAGAAGGAAGAAGGAAGAAGGAAGAAGGAAGAAGGAAGAAGGAAGAAGGAAGAAGGAAGAAGGAAGAAGGAAGAAAAAGAAAGTATTCCCCATCCCCAATGCCCCATCCCCAATGCCCCATGCCTAATGCCTCATGCCCCATGCCCCATCCCCAATGACTGCTGACTGATAATTAAGGTCGCTCAAAAGATGAAGCAGGTTTAAAACTTTCTGCGGGAACGCCCTGTAAAGCTTGGCTCATAAAATCGCGCCAGACAGGGGCGACAATAGTACCGCCAGTAGCGCCGTAGCTCATCGGCGTGTAATCATCGTTGCCCATCCAAACTGCCACCGACAACTGGGGGACGTAGCCCACAAACCAGATATCGCGTTCTGAGGAAGTTGTACCAGTTTTCCCAGCAGCCGGTCGCCCGAGTTGAGCCGCCCTTGCGGTTCCGTTGTAAATTACCCCTTGGAGGGCGCTGTTGACAGATGCCGCAGCCCAGGCATTGAGAACTAATTTGGGTTTGGGCGTATTGTCGAGCAAGACGTTGCCGCTGCTGTCGGTGACTTGCACGATAAACGTGGTGTCAGAATGCCAGCCGTTGTTGGCGAAGGTAGCAAAAGCTCCGGCCATTTCTAAAGGAGTCAGGTCAACTGCACCCAAGGGCAAAGAAACCACGGGTTCCATGGGACTTCTGATGCCGAGCACCCGGCAAATCTCAATTACTTTATTCAATCCCACTTCTTGACCGAGCTTGACTGCGGGAATGTTCAGCGATACTTCCAAAGCTCTGCGGATGCTGACGGCACCGGAAAAGCCGCCGCCGTAGTTTTGAGGGTAGTAGTAGCCGTCGCCGTCGCGGTAGCCGACAGGGGAGTCGTAGACAACTGAATCGGGGCTGTATTTGCCGCTAGCAAAGGCAGCGTAGTAGACGAAAGGCTTAAAAGAAGATCCGGGCTGGCGGCGTGCTTGAATGGCGCGGTTGAACTGACTCTTTTTGTAATCGACGCCCCCAACCATTGCTTTGACAAAGTGGGTGCGGGGATCTACTGCGGCTAGGGCAATTTGACCTTGGTCGCGATTGTAAAACAGCCCTTGGTAGTAAAGCCTTTCGTGCCACCCTTTGACGGTTTCTTCGGCTATGCGCTGCAGTTTGAGGTCGATCGTGGTTTGAACGCGCATTCCTCCCTTGAGCACGGCATCTCGCCCGAAACGCCGTGTCAGCTCTTGGACTACGGCTTGTGTGACGTAAGGAACTTGAGATCCGCCAAAAGAGGTAATTTGGCCTAGCTTAATTTTTTGCCCTCGGGCGGCAGTCTCTTGGGCCGGCGTAATCCATTTGAGCTCCTTCATCCGGTTTAAAACGATTTCCTGCCGCTCTTTTGCCAACTTGTAATTGACGAAAGGACTGTATTCTTCGGGGGCAGAAATTAAGCCGGCGAGCATCGCTGATTCTGAAAGAGTCAAATTATTTGCTGACTTGTTGAAATAGCTTCGAGAAGCTGTCTCTACACCGTACAAGTTGTGCCCTAAATAGATTTGATTCAGGTATAGTTGCAGAATTTGGTCTTTGTTGAGAATTTGCTCCAAGCGGATAGACATTACCGCTTCAGCTACCTTGCGACTAAATTTTGACTGGGGAGATAGAAACAAGTTTTTGACTAGCTGCATAGTCATAGTGGAACCGCCTTCAACGGTTCTACCTTTTTCTAGGTTGACTATGAAAGCTCGGGCTATCCCGCCGGGGTTGATGCCTTTGTGGGTGAAGAAGTTGCTATCTTCGATCGCCAGAACAGCCCGTTTCAGGTTCGGGGAGATTTTGTCAAGGGGTACGACATCCCGGTTGGCTTCGTCGTGAATGCTGGCTAGGGGCTTGCCGTTGATGTCGTAAATGTGGGTAGTTTCTGTGGGAGAGTAGGTTTGCAAGATGCGAACATCTGGCAAATTGCGGAAGCTGATCGCTAAGCCAACCAGTCCGCCAGCGACTACGGAACTGGCAAGCATTGTCATGCTGAGTATGGTTCCGGCGGTCACTTTACTGACTGACTGAACAAACTCGAATACGGGGGCTGAGTTTTCCGTGTTTTTGCGGACTGCGTTGGTTGACACGTGGATTTCACTTCCTCATTCGATTTGGGGTTTAAGACTTTTAATTTTAGATGCGAACCCTAGAGACTGTCAGTCGATTTTAGATTTTAGATTTTAGATTTATTCCACAGATGAATCTGGGAATTTGAACAATAGTCTAAAATTTGGGGATCTCCACGACTGTTGTCGGGGGCTGGTATCCGTTTTTGGGCGGGGTCAGCTAATGAAAGCCGGTCAGCTTTGGGATTATAGTAGCTTGATAGTTATGTTTTTATGCGTCAACCAGTGAGTGTAACTAATTCTGCTGCACTTTGGCAAAATATGATGGACGATCGCTCCCCGATGATAACAACTTCTAACCTTTCAGCGCTTTACCGCGGCGTCAGCGAGATTTTTCCAGATCGACCTGATTCTAGCAACCCTGACGAAAATTTAGCCCAACTGCTGGCAAAAGTCGATCGACCGTTGCGCGTCAAACTCGGAATTGATGCGACGGGGAGGGACATTCACTTGGGCCACAGCATTTGCTTCCGCAAGCTGCGGGCATTTCAGGATGCCGGTCACACTGCTGTACTGGTACTCGGGGATTTTACCGCAAGAATTGGCGATCCGACGGGGAAATCGGAAGTTCGCCAGCAGTTGACTGAGGAACAAGTCGCGGAAAATGCCAAGACTTATTTAGACCAAGTGCGTCCGATTTTAGATTTTGACACGCCCGGACGTTTGGAGATCCGCTACAACTCGGAATGGCTGTCAAAATTGGATATGGCGAAAATTCTGGAACTGCTGGGGACGATGACGGTTCAGCAGATGCTGGCGAAAGAGGGCTTCGATCAGAGGATGGAACAAGAAAATGCGATTTACCTGCATGAGTTTCTGTATCCAGTAATGCAAGGTTACGATTCGGTGGCTTTGGAAGCGGATGTGGAATTGGGGGGAACCGACCAAAAGTTTAATATTGCGGTGGGGAGAGATTTGCAGCGGCATTTTGGGATGAAGCCGCAGTTTGGTTTGCTGATGCCGATTTTGATCGGGACTGACGGCGTGCAGAAGATGTCGAAGTCTTTGGGCAATTATGTGGGTTTGTCGGAAGACCCGCTGACTATGTATTCTAAGCTGGAGAAAATTGCTGATAGTTCGATCGCCCAGTATTTTGAACTATTGACAGATTTGCCGCTTGATGAATTGCCAGAAAATCCGCGAGAAAAACAGAAACTTTTGGCTGTGGATGTGGTGCGCCAGTATCGCGGTTCGGAAGCGGCGGAACGCGCACAACAAGATGCAATTGCGCTGGTTAAAGGTGCTGCGGGACAAGCTGATGCTGTGGCGGAGTTTTCTTTGGCAAACGTCCAGTTTCCGGCTAAGTTGTTTTATATTCTCAGTGCTAGCGGGCTTTGTAAAAGCAGCGGTGAGGCGCGGAAGTTGATGCAGGGCGGCGGGGTGAAGTTGGAGGGCGATCGGGTTTCTGATGTTAATCTTACTTTTGAATCACCTGCCGATTTATGCGGTAAGGTTTTACAGGTTGGGAAGAATAAGTTTGTGCGATTGGTGTCTTGAATGTCTTTTTTAACCGCCGATGAAGGCTGATGAACGCTGATGAACGCTGATAATCGAATTATTGTTGCTTTAGATGTTTCGAGTCAGGAAGATGCGATCGCACTTCTTGACAAACTGCCTGATGTATCTTTTTGGAAAGTCGGTTTGGAACTGTTTGTGAGTTCCGGACCGGGGATTTTGGAAATTTTAAAACAGCGGGAAAAGCGGATTTTTCTCGATTTGAAGTTTCACGATATCCCGAATACCGTAGCTGGTGCTTGTCGGGCTGCTGCTAAGTACAATGTGGATTTATTGACTATCCATTCTACTTGCGGTAAAGATGCTTTGAAAGCGGCACAGTTGGCTTTGACTGAAGGGGCGGCGGCTGTGGATCAACCGACTCCTAAGTTGATTGCAATTACTCTGTTGACGAGTTTGAATTCGCGACAGTTGGCTTTTGAGTTGAAAATACCTTTGGAGTTGCCAGAATTTGCTTTGCACATGGCATTGTTGGCTAAGGAAACGGGTTTAGCTGGGGCTGTTTGTTCTCCGCAAGAAGTGGAACAGTTAAGAATGAGTTGCGGGGATGATTTTCTGTTAGTTTGTCCCGGTGTGCGTCCGAAATGGGCAGATGGGGGCGATCAAAAACGATCGATGACTCCGAAGGCTGCTTTGAAAGCTGGTGCGGATTATCTGGTGATTGGGCGGCCGATTACTGCTGCGCCAGATCCGGTGGCGGCTTTTGCGCGGATTTGTGAAGAGTTGGGATAACCATAGCAATCTAAAGGCGTTTGAAGATTAAAATAGCCATTAAAAATGGAATCAAGCCCGATAAAAATATTCCCGTATTGAAAAAATAATCCTGAACCGAACCATCATCAATTACTGATTTTTGGGGAAACTGAGGGTCATATAGAACTTCAACGGGTTCACCAATCCCATATACAGCCGGTCTTGAATATACATGATAAACCCCTGTGTAAGTCAGACCACGCTCATCTGAAAAACTATACTTTGAGGTGTAAATATTCTTATTTGCATGGCGTACTAAGTCGATGACTACTCCATTTGTTTTAACGGCAGAGTTCAGGAAAAAACTGGTGTCTAAAGAACTATAAATCGCTAAACCCATCACAAACAAAGAGAAAGGAAGTACAGAAATCCCTGTCAAGAGTTTACAGATGAGCTTAAAGCTATTCATAACGGACACCTGGTATGCTAGCTAAAAAGTAATGCAAGCTATTGACAAGCTTGGCGGAATATATTACTGTCCCGTAGTAGAACCAATTGGTTGACGACACCCAACTCCCGTAAAGATTATAAATCTGTGGAATCTTTGAGTTGGACTCCATCGGAACTAGAGGCAGGGAAAATAATTAAAATAAAAACTTTTCCCAAATTCATGCTTCTAGTTCGTGTTTGGCTTTTTGCTCTCGAAGTTTTGCCCAAATAGCTTCGGTACCGGGTTTAGGTGGCCTCGCTGCAACGCGGGCAGAATGTTCTCGATTGCGCTATTCCCAGTAATGCTGAATTTCCTTAGCTTCCCTTAAAACAAGTTGATATTCTGCTTGAATTTCTGCACGATTTTCCTCAATGTAGGATAAAGCAGCGTTAATTCGATCTTCTGTTAAGTCAAATAAGCAACGGATAAACTTCGGGGGATACTCAGCAGTCAAGTAGTCCATCACATCATAGAGGGTTGTGCGCGTACCCGCAATTGTCAGTCCGCGCTCTGTGCGGATGATGGTTGGTTTGTTATTGGATACTGAAACCATACCCATAGTTTTTGAAAGAGTCTACGAATAACCTTTATTATAGCTTACAACTTTTAAATATTTGCTTTCGTGCAGTTGTTTTCCCGGTATCCACTGCTGCATATTGCTATGTTAAAGTGTGTAGATACAGGAAATTGTAGCAGATGAGCTTTGCTTTAACCATTGACTGCACAAGATCGATGAGGAGTATTTCTGAGGTTGAATGTATTTCCAGTAAGTAGTATTTTGGTTGCGATTTTTTGGGTTGTTGGGACTCCAACTATGGCGGTTAATTTGGCAATCGATGATGTTAATGTAAATGCAAACGGGCATGGTTTGTTGGCCCGATCGCCCTGTCCGGCTGATTTAGAAACTTTGGTCGATCGCCTGTTGCCAGATTTGCCTAGTTATGCTAATCGCGTAATTGTGCGATCGCACTTTTCTCCTAACACTAACACACCGCCCGGTTACGTCCCTCGTCAAATAATTTTAGCCGGCCGCCCGGAGTTTGAACCGTTACCTTTAAATTTTGAAGATACACTTCCTGAAAATGCCAGTCAAGTTTTCATTACTACTTTGGAACGGCAGTATCGCGGGGGAAAACGAGTCGAAACTCAGCAATATCATTGGTTGTTTTTAACTAAAACGGAAAACGGTTGGGAATTGGCAAAACTTGTTTCTCGGTTTGGTACTGCGGCTGATATTCGTCCTTTATTAAGTCAAGATAGTGAAAGCGAAATTGCTGAGGCTATTAGTTTGTGGCTGCGAGATTGTCGTGCAAAAAATAAGTTGTCTCGCAACTAAATTGTATTTTTTGGGCGGGCTTTCTGGCGCAACCCCTACTCCCCACATGAAATAATTTTTATGGTGGAACAGGCCGGAAAGCCTGTTGGTGACAGAAAATAATTTTATGGTGGAACAGGCATCTTGCGGGCGGGCTTTCTGGCGCAACCCCTACTCCCCACATGAAATAATTTTTATGGTGGAACAGGCCGGAAAGCCTGTTGG